>CAJQQZ010000023.1 GCA_905480575.1 uncultured Alphaproteobacteria bacterium
TTCAACATGCTTCACGACCCGCTGGCGAAGCTCAAGGGGATGTGGCTTGCCCATAATTCACTGCTCCTCATAGTTTTATGCAATGAATCACAAATCATCCAAAAAGAAAAACGAATCTAATCAACAGCAACATGCTCTAGCCTTGTTCCGATGCCTAATCCTCTGGCAGAGGCGCTAAGTCCCATGCCCAGACTTCCAACATGGCTTTGAACTGGCCTTGAATTTGGGCAAATATCACACCAACCTACAACGGAACCTTCCTGGACAGCCACGAACCTCGAATGACCTTTGGCGATGCCGTCGAGTATAAAGGCCCGAGTTTCTTCAAGAGGCGGAGCCTGTAAGAAGGCGATGTAGCGTCGTTCTCGAGCCACTTCGTCCAAAACGGCATGAAAACCCGCAATATCGTTCGCGTCTATCGGGCGAATGTCAAAGGTCATTGTTGGAGAGTTTTGGGAAAAAAGTCTAGGCAAAGCCCAATAGATCCCCGCGGGCAGAGCGCAAATGTTGGGTCACTAAATCGGCGACTTGTTCAACGTCTCTGATTTTCAGGCACTCAAAGATGAGCTGATGCTCTTTGTTGTAATCGGTGATGCGTTCAGGGCTGAGAATCTTCCAGCGCATGTCTTTCCAGAGTTTGTGTTCTCTGAATTGGCTAACCTCCTCGTAGACTTTTATCACGAGAGGGTTCTTGGTCGCTTTAGCAATTGCCAGATGGAATTTGGTATCTGCTGAGGCAAAAATTTCCTGGTCACCATCGGCTGCCATGCATGCAACCATATGGCGGTGGATTTCCTCCACGTCGGCTGGCGTGGCGTGAAGAATGGCAAGCTTAGCAATCGCGGGCTCGAAAGCTATTCTCGCTTCAATCAACTCTAGAGGTGATGTGTGATGAGCAATGTCTATGTCGGCTTTTTCCGGCTGGTATGAGATAAAAGAACCGCTGCCAACCTTGCGGGTCAGCAGTCCCATTTCCTCAACTTGTTGAATGGCCTGGCGTACGGTGGTCCTAGAAACATTGTAATGGGTTGACAGTTGCCGTTCCGGCGGGAGGCGTTGACCATCGATGAAATCGCCGTCATAGATTGCCTGTCTAAGCTCAAGCGCTATGTCTGAGGCTGTCGTGGCTGTGAGAGTTGGTATCTTCAGCACTTTTTCTTCCGACATGAATAAGTTCTTTTCCCGTTGTAAATTAATTTGCGGTGAATTGCAAAAATTGGTTTGAAATTGGTCTACTCTTGGTGCAGAATTGGGTCGTTATTGTTCAGTGGCTCGATTCAAACTCTTGTTTCTCAATAATAATAGCGATCAATAAGAGTCTAATCCAGACTTCAAACTAAATTAACCTAACCATTTGCATGCCAAGTGGAACTAGGAAAAACCAAGTTAGGGAGGCAGATTGTAATGACTGCATTGGAAGAACACGTTAACGCCCCTGGGCGTGATGATCTTGTAAAACAGGTTCGTAAGAAGATTAACGAGCTTGGCATTGAATATATTTACTACCAGTTTATTTCTGTAACAGGCCGCGTTGTCGGTAAGGGTATCCCTGCTGACCATTGGGAGCGCACGGCAGGCAAGGGCTTCCAGCTCGTCTACGGTGCGACCGCGAACCTCTTTACAGATCGCCATGGCGAATACATCGGCTACGGCGCTGAATCATCCGAGATGGTTGGTATTCCTGATCCTGACACTTTTGTTCAATTGCCATGGGATAAGCGCATCGCGCGTGTCTTCTGTACTTGTTTCAGAAACCGTGATGAAGACGAAAACCCAGGTGGCCACCTTTCATCGGACTGCCGCGGTAACCTACGTAACATCGCTGCTCAATTCAAAGCCGACCACAACATGGAAATGCGTTGCGGTACAGAACCCGAGATGATGTGGCTCACGAAGGATGAAGCTGGCAAGCCAACAGGCGGTTTCTCGAAGCCATTCTGTTACCATATTGACCAGTTCGAATCTCTTCGTGACGTTTCTATGCGTGTTCACGAATATGCTCGTGCAATGGGTCTCGACATGATCCAGGGTGATCATGAAGATGCACCCGGCCAATTGGAATTGAACTTCGCATTTGACGATGTTCTAAGAAATGCTGACCGTCTCTCTACTTATCGTCAAATCTGTGCGCAGGTTGGTCGTGAGTTTGGCCTGATTGCCTGCTTCATGCCTAAACCGTTCATGGGTGTGTCTGCTTCTGGTTGTCACCATAACGTGTCTCTTTGGACTGGCGGTGAAGACAAAGTTAACACAATGGGTCATGATTCATTGCCTGGTTTGGAAGGTTCATTCTCTTACCGTGATGGCGGTGAGAACCACTTTATGCCAGATCCATCAATTGATGAAAAAATGCCTGGGCCAATTGGTCTTCAGTCAATTGGCGGCGTTCTAGAGCACATGCCGGCTTTGACAGCGATCGGCTCATCCACAGTGAACTCATACAGACGTCTTTGGGACACTGGTTTCTGGGCACCTGTTTACGCTGACTGGGGTTTCCAGAACCGCACTTGCGGCCTTCGTGTTTCTGCACCTGGTCGTTTTGAATACCGTTCAGTTGACTCTGCTGTGAACCAGTACCTGATGGGTGCTGCTTTGTTCAAAGCATTCGACGCAGGTATCAAAGGCAAAATGGATCCAGGTCAGCCTGAGAAGCGCAACATCTATGATGCAATGAAAGCTGGTAAAGACGTTACCAAGCTGCCATTGACACTAGGTGAAGCTCTTGTTTGCCTATCCGAAGACGAAGTCATTAAGTCAGCAATGCCTGGTGACATGTACAAGGTTTACGAACATTACAAGCGCGACGAGTGGGAAACATTCCTCTCGACTGTGACTGAATGGGATGTAGAAACTTATCTCGATTGCTTGCCATAAGCCTTTGATTTAATTGAACTAAACGGAATAAAGAGCCTGTTCTTCGATTTCTATCGAATGAAGGGAACGGGCTCTCCTTAACTTTAACAACCTGGAGGAATGGGTTATGTGCGGTATAGCCGGACTCATACATCGTGGTAAAAGCGGCAACGTTGGCGGCGAAATGACTGCGATGCTACAGGCTCTGAAACACAGAGGGCCTGACTCAACTGGTTATGCACTTTACGGAAGTGAAGATGCGACACCAGTTAATCAATATGTGATGCGTTTCAAAGTTGCCGAACAAGCAGAAGCCCAACATGGCTTTGACATTCAAGGCAAAATGCAAGAACGCAAAACTGCTGTCGACAGTCGTTTGCTTGAAATGGGTGCCAAAATGGGTCCTATGGAAGATGCGACTGAGTATGCTTATCGCTACCACTTTGATTTCGATGGCGATCTAAAGCGTCTTGTGGACTATGTCGAAGACGTTGACGGCGTTGAAATCCTGTCTGTTGGTAAAGCCCTAGAGCTTATCAAAGATTTGGGTGATGCAACTGTCGTGTCAAACCAGTATGGTCTTCAGAGTTTTAACGGAACACACGCAATTGGTCATACACGTATGGCAACTGAATCAGACGTGGATATCCGTTCGGCTCACCCTTATTGGGCTTATCCATTCTCGGACGTTTCTGTGGTTCACAACGGCCAGTTGACGAACTATTGGACTTTCCGTCGTGAGTTGGAACGCAAGGGCCACCGTTTCATGTCAAACTGTGACTCAGAGCTTATTGCTGTGTATATCGCGGACCGCATGAATGATGGTGTTGATCTCGAGACGGCTATGAAAGACTCAGTCGACAAACTCGACGGTGTTTTCACATACCTCGTAGCGACCTCTGACCAACTTGGCATGGCAAAAGACGTGATGGCTGCAAAGCCAATGGTTCTTTATGAATCAGACGATCTTATCGCTATGGCTTCTGAAGAAGTAGCTATTCGCGCGATCTTCCCACATGAAATCGACACCTATGATCCCTACGAAGGGGAGGTCAAAGTATGGCAGAACTAAAAACTGCAGGCCATGAAATGGGCATGCATACGGAACAGTTGTCTGGACGTACCCAGCAGCGTTTCTTCTCTCCCTCTGCGGAAGAGAACTTTGTTTACCACGATTCTTTTGAGGTAGACTTCAACAAGTCTGGTGAGGTCGATGCAGCGGATCTTGATCCAACAGCCGTGAACATTCGCATTCGCGAGTTGATGGCCGAAGGTTGCGGCCGTATCACCATCAAGAACCCAGGTGCTCAGCATTCTATCGCTGTTGGTATCCTGAACCGTCTTCGCCTCGATATCCAAGGTTCCCTTGGTTATTTTGGTTGCGGTTTGATCGATGGACCAAACATCACGATCTCTGGTCGTGTTGGCTGGGCCTGTGCTGAAAACATGATGGCTGGCACAGTTGTCATCGAAAAGAACGCAGGTTCTCAGTTTGGCGCCGCCATTCGCGGTGGTGATCTCGTCTGTAAAGGTGACGTTGGTGCACGTACTGGTATTGACCAAAAAGGCGGAACGATCTTCGTCGGTGGCCGCACCGGTGCATTCTCTGGCTTCATGATGCAGCGTGGTCGTATGGTTGTCTGCGGTGATGCAGGCATGAACCTTGGTGATTCCATGTACGACGGCACTATCTTTGTTGGTGGTGATATTGTTGGCCTGGGTGTTGATGCTGTCCCTGGTGAAATGACGGATCTGGAAGCAGATTGGTTGAAGAAGAAGTTCAAAAAGTACGGTCTGACGCCTAAGTGCGGTTCTGTAGAGAAAATGCAGAAGATCGTGGCTGGTAAACAGCTTTGGAACTACGACAACCTTGAGCCTTCTGAGAAGAAGCTGGTTCTGTAAAGGGGAAACATTATGACTAACAGAGATACAAGTCGTATCGGCAGTAGCTTTATGTTCCCGCCGGAAGTAATCGACGATATTCACATTAAGGCTGAACTTGGTCGCTACCGTATGCGTGGCTTTTCATTGTTCAAAAAGATCCCAACTTGGGATGACCTGACTTTTCTTCCCGGTACTTTGACGCGTTTCGTGATTGAAGGCTACCGTGAGAAGTGTTTGACTGAAACAATCATTGGCCCAAAAGCCAAGCGTCCAATGAAGCTTGATATTCCTGTCTATATAACAGGTATGAGCTTCGGTGCTTTGTCTTATGAGGCAAAGATTGCGTTGGCTCGTGGTGCTTCCATGGCCGGAACAGCGACTTGTTCTGGTGAAGGCGGCATGATCCCTGATGAGCGTCGCTATTCTACTAAGTGGCTTTATCAGTGTATTCAGTCTCGTTATGGCTTTAACCCATCTCACCTTCGTCTTGCTGATGCTTGTGAATTCTTTATTGGTCAGGGCTGTAAGGTTGGTCTTGGCGGTCACTTAATGGGTCAGAAGGTTACGGACCAGGTTGCAGAAATGCGTTCATTGCCAGCCGGTATTGACCAACGTTCGCCTGCTCGCCACCCTGATTGGCTCGGTCCAGATGACTTGTCATTGAAAATTCGTGAAATCCGTGAAGCAACGAACTGGGAGATTCCTATTCAGTTGAAGCTCGGTGCAGCTCGTGTTTATGATGACGTGCGTATGGCGGCCAAGTGTGACCCTGACTCCATCTACATTGATGGTATGGAAGGCGGCACAGGTGCTGGCCCGCACATCGCGACAGAAGAAACAGGCGTTCCTGGTATTGCCGCCATTCGTCAGGCCCGCAAGGCTCTTGATGATGTTGGCAAGTCTGGCGAGATCTCACTGGTTTACGCTGGTGGTATTCGTAACGGTGGTGACTTGGCAAAGGCGATTGCACTGGGTGCTGACGCAGTTGCGATTGGTCACTCTGCTATGATGGCATTGAACTGTAACAAAGACATCCCTGAGGCAAATTTCGAAGAAGAAATGGGCGTCGAAGCGGGTCATTGTTACCACTGTCACTCTGGTCGTTGCCCTGTTGGTGTTGCGACACAGGATCCAGAATTGCGCAAGCGTTTGGATCCAGATGAGGCGGCTGAGCGTGTGTACAACTTCCTACACACCCTAACTATCGAAGCTCAGTTGTTGGCACGTGCTTGTGGTAAGACGAACATCCATTCATTGGAGCCTGAAGATTTGGCGGCTTTGACCATGGAAGCTTCTGCTCTTGCAATGGTTCCATTGGCTGGTTCTCAACACACTGTCGGTCGTCCCGACATGAACCGTTACTAAAGGAGGAATTGATATGTCTGAATCTATCGATCATCACCTTGACGGCGGCGGCATTGATTCTGACCGTGAGAAAATCATCGGTCAGCACATTGGCTATCGCTATGACGTTAACCTGATCCCTGACATGGAACGTTGTACGCCTTTCCTAAAGAAGTACATGGAAATCATGGGCTGGGATGACCTCAACTGGCTTGAGGACGTTCACATGGGTTACGAAGAAAGCCGTGCTGCGGTCTTCGATCGTAACATCAATGGTTGGGTAACGGTGCCTGAAGACATGGAACTGCCTGATAATCAGCAGGATCGCGATATGATCGCACGCGAGCTGTTGATTAAGTTCCAAATGGCGACCAATCACCCAATGGTTGATCTTAATAAAGCTTACAGAAAGTTCTAATCAGAACTGACTGTACAAGAACTAGCAACTCCCTGTTGGTTTGATTGAAACAGCCCCTCTGCGTTTATTCTCAGAGGGGCTGTTTGTTATTGTCACTAGATTTCCTGTCAGGGTGGCCAAACTTAGAGCATGTTGCTGTTGATTAGATTCGTTTTTCTTTTTGGATGATTTGTGATTCATTGCATAAAACTATGAGGAGCAGTGAATTATGGGCAAGCCACATCCCCTTGAGCTTCGCCAGCGGGTCGTGAAGCATGTTGAA
>CAJQQZ010000024.1 GCA_905480575.1 uncultured Alphaproteobacteria bacterium
AAAGATGTTGCGGAAGAACGCCATTTGAGACAATGATAGAGGGCAAAGAAATCTGGAAGGCCAAGTTCATAAACTGAATTTGATCCGACAGACACCGCATCAAAATCCGGAAACTGTCAGATCAGGTCTGAACTTCTACACCTAAACATCTTTGAACAAAACAGCTGACTCTTATTGGTCGCCAACTTCGATATGGATATAATCTAACTGGTACATGATGTCATTAGGCTAAAAAAACCTTCAAAAAGCAAAGATCTAAGAAGAAGATCAACAACGCAATAGATTTCATTCGGCGGGATGCTTCAAAAAGCTCCAGTGGTTAACTGAGAGCGACCCCGTTTGATCTCTGCTGTTAAACTACCCGCCGTTTCCGGGCTTGAGCTTTCGTAACTGTTCCAAGAGTTTGTCGATTTCTTCTCCAAGGAAATCGGACATATCCTTCTCTTCCAATTTTCCAACCAACGCTAAATAGGAGCCAACTTGAAAGCCTTCATTCTCTAGGATTGATATAGCAGAACGACGTTCTTCCCAACCCCGCCTTTCCGCGACTGCCGATTCGAACACTTTAAACAAGATACGAAGTGAGAAGTAGCTCAACAAAACTATTGCAGTTCTAACCACTATTAAATCCCAATTGGTCCCGCTTATTTTCGAAATTTCCGCTTTTATTTTGGAAACATTCAAGAGTAGGTCTTGCGCGTCACGGGACAAGCTAGGACTAATCTCTGCCCTATTCACTTCTTGTAGGGCAGGAGCAATTTCTTTCGAGATTTCGGTCATCTTGTGTCGAACAACATCAAGCCTTCTGCGCAAACGATCTTCATCGCCTTCAAATTCCTTAGACAGTTCTTCAAACTTTTGTGTGCCTGTAGAAAGTTTCGCCATTGCTTGATTGTAATGAGCTGAAAATGCAAAGTTTGATTGTTCAAGCCTATTGATTACATCTAGCGCTCTTGATGTCGCTGAGCCTTGGAAAACAACCACAAAGGAGTAAATGGAAACACAAAGAACAGTTGCCATTGCTGCAACAGAAACAAAAACTCTAGTATCGGCCATTCGCACGTTTCTATCGATCGAGACCAACAAAAGCCCTTTGCGAGCTGTCAGCTGTAGTTCAATTTCTTCCTTTTCAACATGCTCGAAACCTTCGCTCGTCGAAACAGCTTTCTTTTCTAAAAAAATATCCCAAATTGCAAAAAACGACGCTAACCACTGCCGCAGAAACAAAAAAAGTAATTTAGGAATACCAGCGACAAAATAAAATAAAGCACAAGATTCAGCCAGTCCAATGGACTTTGCTCAGAAAAAAGTCCCAAAACCGAAAATTGGTCAATGTAATGGGCGTTAGGAAAAACGTCGCTAAACCAAAGCCTTTCGAGTTTCCGCACGATACTCGAGTCTAGCAAATCCATCGACCTTCCCATCGTTTCAATTACGATTAACGTTAGAAAAACGCCGAAAATCTGATGTTGTTCAACTTCCCAGTCAAACCTTTCTTCAATAAGAACTCGCAACTTCTTTGCGGCGACAACAATAACTGCTATCCATCCTGCTAGGAATAGCACCAAGCTGATAGGATCATCGGCGTTGTAAACAAGATTCCCGAAACGTCCAACAAACACGTATGTGAGTGATGAAATAGATACTAGACCAACAAGGAACCAAATTAGCGCTTTTCTAGTGCTGCTATCTGAATTCACGGACTCGACCTCAGTAGATGGTTGTAAAAACTTCGAATAAAAATTCTATTTTTAGCTTAATTAGAAAATCTTCAAAAAGTAAAGCCCTAAGAAAACACCAACCGCCGCGATCACACGGCGGAGGCCGAAAGCTTCTTTGAGGAAAAGTGTGGCGAAGATTGCTCCGAAAATCACGGAGGTTTCTCTGAGCGCCACGATCGGCCCAAGCGGTTGGAGCGACATGGCAAAGAGTGCGAGAGCGTAAGATCCGATTGACACCAAACCACCCAGCGATCCCAGAACCAATTGCGGCCTGAAAGTCTCCCAAGCCCAGGATTTCTGCCACTTCACGCAAAGCAACAAAAACACCATCGGCATCAGGAAGAAGACCCAAACGATGTAGGAGATCGGTGTTGTTGCGACCCTGACACCTTGCCCATCCACCAAGAGGTAGGCCGTGATGACCAAACCATTGAGGAGCGCAAAGCCAACACCGCGCGCTGTTTCAGAGCTTTGGCGGAAATTGGCCAAGGCGGGTGCTGCGAGACTCAGTATGGAAAGTGACACCAATCCAAGACCCAACCATTGCATGGCCAGCAACTCGTCCCCAAGCCAGACCCAGGCAAGTAATGCAACCAATGCCGGAGCCAACCCGCGAGAGATTGGATAGACTTGGCTCATATCGGCCATTTTGTACGCGAGATAAACCAGAGCGAAATAGGCACAATGGATGACCGACGAAGCTCCGGCGTAGATCATCGCTTCATGGCCCGGATAATCAACAACAAAAAGCAGTGGGAACGTGACGACCGATTGGATTCCGGCGAAGACGATCATGAAGGTCAAGCGATCGCCACCGCCCGACTTGACCAGAGTATTCCAACCAGCATGTAAAATGGCCGAAGCCAAGACCAAGAAGATCACGCCTTCTGGAGTGGCGAGAAAGCTCACTCCTTACCGACCAAGGCTTCAGCAAAAGCTTTGGGCTCAAAAGGCTGAAGATCGTCGGCCGTTTCTCCGACCCCAATAGCGTGCACTGGTAACCCAAATTTTTCCGCCAATCCGACAACCACACCGCCGCGCGCGGAGCCATCAAGCTTGGTGACTATCAACCCGGTGATATCCACCAATTCCTTGAAGGTAGCCACTTGGTTGATCGCGTTTTGTCCGGTCGTTGCATCGAGGATCAGCACAGTATCATGCGGAGCGGTTTCATCTTGCTTCTTGATCACGCGGATGACCTTCTGCAATTCAGCCATCAATTCAGTCTTGTTATGCAATCGTCCGGCTGTATCAAAAAGCAGGACATCAACGCCCTCTTTTTTGGCTTCTGCGATTGCATCGAAGGCGAGCCCAGCCGGGTCAGAACCCTGGTCGCGGGAGATGACCTTTGAGCCAACACGCTCGCCCCATACCTTTAGCTGTTCTATGGCCGCCGCGCGGAATGTATCGCCAGCCGCCATCATAACCGTCTTGCCCTCACCTATATACTTTTGTGCGAGTTTACCAATCGTTGTGGTCTTGCCAGCGCCATTGACACCAACCATTAACACCACGTGTGGTTTGTGGTTCGTGTTAATCACTAACGGTCGAGCCACCGGCTCCAGTGATCCAGCAATCTGAGTGGCCAACACCTCTTTGACCTCTTGAGCAGAGATCTCCTTATCAAAGCGAGACTTCGACAAATCAGTGATCAACTTTGTCGAAACAGACACACCCATATCAGAGGTAATCAGCAGGTCTTCCAGCTCTTCCAGCGCTTCATCATCAAGCTTTCGGTTGGTGAAGATTGCCGTGATACCGCCACCCACTTTGGAACTGGATCGCGACAGACCGTCTTTCATGCGAGCTAGCCAGCCCTTTTTCTTCGGTTCTGGCTCTGGTTCTGG
>CAJQQZ010000025.1 GCA_905480575.1 uncultured Alphaproteobacteria bacterium
AAGACATACCCAAAAATCAAACAAACTGGCCTACTTTTGCTCCGCCCCAATGGCAGACTTTTACTCCGCCGTTGACACAGATATGATTTTTTGAATTCGGAACTGTAAAACTAGGTATTGCAATTTAAAGAAAACAACGGAATCATTTGACACAGAACGTCAAAGGTTTAAGAAGCTCGTAGCCAATTGTCAAACTCTTTTCTAGAGCCAGAGGTATAATGGTAGAATCGAAAACAGTTCATCGCGATTCAGTGGACTACTGGAAGCAAGTCACTTCAGAAGCCAATGAACTCAGCTCAAAGCATCCATCACCTAGGCTAGGTGTTTTTTCTAAGTATTTAGATAAGCTGCCCCTCACAACTGGAAACAAAGTGTTGGATGTCGGGATCGGATTTGGTCGGTTTATACCAACCTATCTGGATCGAGGCCTAAAGGTCTATGGGGTCGACGTTGATCCTGCGATGGTGAAAGATCTTGAGCAAAGTCAACATGCTTCCGTTGTTTTGGTTCAAGTGGCAGTAGCTGAAACGCTTCCACATAGCTCTGACTTCTTTGATCTGGTTGTATGCTGGGGCGTGTTTGATGAGCTTGATCAAGGTTCCTCTCTCTTGGAAATGGCAAGAGTTACTAAGACAGATGGTTATTTAATCATTACTGGAAAGAATAACTATTACCTTGACGACGACGAGGAAGCGCTAGCCGCTGAAAAAGGGGCGAGAAAAAAGGGGCACCCGAACTATTTCACTGCAGTAGATTCCATTGACCTTCAGTCTTTTGGTTTAGAACAAGTTGCGTTGAGTAAGTATGCAAGGCGCGGTGATTTTGCTAACGAAGCAGAACTTCCAGCTGACGCAGCCAATCAGGAACGGTTCTATGAATTCGTGTTGATTTTGAAAAAAAACAAGACTAGCAAGCTCGATATAGACAACTTACCCGAGATTTCATCAGCGTTCAGCCGAACATTCCAGCAATTGCAGAAGTAAATCAGATTCAGCTTATGTCGCTTTTTAGTCTTCCGGAAACACGCCAGCCCATTTTGTTAACTGGAGTTTATCGGTCTGGCACATCCATACTCCACCAAATTGTGAACGCTCATCCGCAAGTATCGCTTGTTTATGATGCCATTAAGTTTCTACGGTTTGTTGTTGATCGTTTTGCTCCCATAGAAGAAAACTGGGAACAAGCCCTTGAGGAAACGCATTTGCGGCTCACTCAAAGATGGCAGATGCCGTTTGATTTAGACAACGCAAAGGTGGAACTGTTTAGTTTACCGAAAGTGGAAGCGCAGGACTTATACTATGCCATTATGAAAGCTGTCGATCCTGAATTGAAATCAAATACAAAGGTGAGATGGGGCGAGAAAAACGCGATGGTCTGGACTAAAGTGCCAGACTTTTTGAGGCTATTCCCCGAAGGCCAAGTGATTCACATCATTCGCGATCCGCGCGATGTTGTCGCCAGCTATAAAAAAATGACTAATGAGATTGGTAAAACCTATTTGGACGGCGCCTTTAACTGTCTACATGCAATGAATGCAATACAGGCTTACTCCCAATGCTACAGCGAAAAGCAGTTCCGCTTCATTAGACTCGAGGACTTAGTGTCAAACCCAGAGGATCAAGCAAGAGAACTTTGTAAGTTCCTTGATCTTCCGGAAAGTAACGCGATGATTCAATACGAAAACTATCGCGACAAACAAGGAAAAACTTGGCAACATAATTCTGCTTTCACAGGCTCCTCAGCTGGTATTTTTTCTGAAACAAACAGAAGAAGTAATCTGACGGACGAAGAGCTTTTTTTGGTTGAGTTAATTGCTGGTCAAAAGATGCTCGAATTCGGGTATGAGCCTTCGGGTAACTTGCCAAGTATTAGCCAATGTAAATCTGCCTTTGATTGCTTAGAAGATGATTATCTCCGAGAAGGTTTTGATCTCTTTATGAAGACTGGCAATGGCAGAGAACAGTATCGAACCAACCCAATTGCCACAGAATTACAGGCCGTTGGCGTAGAATTACTCTAGAGGAAGCGTGATGGGGAATTCAAAAAAAGTTGTTTATGTCGTTCATTGTATTGATGTTGAGGGTCCAATGCGGGAACCCCTTGATGCTACCTTTGGACGGCTGAAAGAAGAAGATTTTATTGCGTTGGACGTTGAGCCAACGAAGGAAAATCTAAAAATGCTACAATCAGGGGAACTTGATCTTGGTGTTCCAAAAGAGCGGGCAGATTTTCTACGCCGCAAATATTCGGCAGATAACCTGAATTACCTTGAAACTTGGGAACAGATAAAGGAGGTCATGGATCACGCTTTATCTGAAGAATTCCGTTTGTCATTGGCTGATTCAACGGGCAACGGTTATGTCTACAATTGGTTTATTTTTGATCAATTCGGGTTTGAATCTAATCCGAGATTTAAAAGTGAGGGAATCCACAATGTATGGGATTTCTACCATGAGAACTATCTTGCGCAGCAAAGTTGCAAAGAAGATGGAATTTACTGGCATTATCATCATCCACCAAGAAGTGGGGACGCTATCGAATGGAACACCAATCTTTGGATGAACGACGTCTATGAGCAAATTCTCGCACGTAGAGTCATTGAACGAAACTGGTTCCCGAGTGTTTTTAGAGCTGGCGGCCATATAGAACGAAACGACTTTTCCTATTGGTTGGAGATGTTTGTTCCATTTGACTACTCAGGCCGAACACCGCATCACATGGATTATAAAGCTTACCGAGGTGATGTGTGTGACTGGCGTTTTGCCCCAACAGAGTGGGGTGCCTGGCATCCTGATTTTCATGACTACCGTCGCACAGGCTCCATGAATCGGTGGATATTTCGTTGCCTCGATCTGAAGACCTGGATCATCTCGCTCACTGAAAGGGACGTGAGAGAGGCTTTTGAACAAGCCGATGAAAGAGGCATGTCAATCCTAGCCTATTACAATCATGACTATCGCATGATGCATGAAGAGGCGCAGTATGGTCACGATTTGGTGAGTAAAGTTGCTCAAGAGTACCCCAATATAGAATTTCGCTATGCAAATGCTCTTGACGCTGCAAAAGCCTACATGGGCAAAGATGACCAGACTCCTGAATTTACAGTGGAGTTTGACGGCACTCTGATGACGATTGAATCATCTTGTGAACTCTTTGGACCAATGCCTTTTTTGGCGATTCAAGAGAATGGGTATTTTTTCCGTGATAACCCGACCCAGGAGAGCTCAACAACCTGGTGCTATCGTTTCCGGAAACCGGAACTCTTGCAAGCTGTGGGTATTGCGGGCAACAGCAAGATGGGGAATACCGGGGTTAAGGTTGTTCAGGATCCCTTCGGCAATGTTTGATTAAGAGTACCGTATTAGGGCAATGGAGCTGTTGATTCTTGATCATCGCGAACGTTATGAGCAAGAAGAAATCTTGCAATTTCTTCTTGCTAGCGCCCATGCGCAGACTTTTCCCGAGAAAACATTTATTGTCGATCTAGATAATCAGTCTAAAAGAGCGGAACTAAACAATGGTCTAGTGGAAGTTTGCTCGCTACATTCACTACCAGGATTTACAAAGACACGCGAAATATCCTGCTTCGAGACGGCGCATCAATTGACGCGACAATCTCTGTCCGAAGAGTACCCAACAGCAGATTTTGGACAGGGTACCACTTTGTACTTAGAGCAACGTTTGTCCAGATATTTTCTGCGAAAGATTTATTTGAATAAAGTTATTCCCATCGCAGCTCAGGTGGGCGCCTCTACCATAATTTTGTTAAGAAGAGGGCGAAACCATTGGGAGCATCTTCTATCTGACGAGCTTCACAAACTCCACTGCGATGGTTTCTTGTCTCGCCTTTGTTACTGCTATCTTGAGATGGACTTTTGGATCCAGGTTGAAGCAAATAGAAATAAATTGATTAGTGAACAAGCCGTTTCAATAGAACCAGTGAATTCTTTGGACGATATTTGGAAACAGGAAAAGTTTTCTGCTCAGTCAGTAAATGCCCAGTACTCAAATAGATCAAAAAGGAAGTTTCGTTCAGACACCACCGGCTTCATGCCAAAAGTTCAGAAAGATATCCAACTCATGGACTGGGTTAGTTTTCGTTTCCTTCAAGAAGCAGGGAGCCACCATGACTTAGAGTCAGACATTAGGCTTTTTCTCTATTGGAAAAAATTTAGCTTCCGTAACCTCTGGAGCAAATCAAAGTTAATTCTATCGCGACTGTGGGCTCGGAATCGGGAAATCTAATTTTTGTTGTCAATTGTAGAAGTTCAGACCTGATCTGACAGTTTCCGGATTTTGATGCGGTGTCTGTCGGATCAAATTCAGTTTATGAACTTGGCCTTCCAGATTTCTTTGCCCTCTATCATTGTCTCAAATGGCGTTCTTCCGCAACAC
>CAJQQZ010000026.1 GCA_905480575.1 uncultured Alphaproteobacteria bacterium
TTCAATGTATTGCTGAAAACGCGCCCGAAGCGCAGATGGCAATGGTGCTGGCATGATAGATCCTCCCAAACAGAAAGAATCATACTTTGAGGCACAAGGAAACAAGAAAACGATTCCAACTAAAACAGAAACGCTTTAGTCTTCATTAAGCCACGGCACGATGTGGGCTTCTAATTCAGCGTCTTTGACGTCTGTTTCTGGATAAACGCGCCCACGGACGCCGACGCCCGCATCCACGACGGCCTGGCTTGAGCCGGATATGAGTGGATGCCACCATTCTAAACTCTTACCTTCAGCAATCCGGCGGTAACCGCAGGTCTTCGGCAGCCAGCCTATGTTGGCGGAAAGATCATCCGCTGTTAAATTAATACATTCCGGCACATGAAGCTTGCGTTCTGCATAGACTGAACACCCACCATTGGTGCAATCATACTTTCGGCAAACTACATCCGTAAACTCAACAATGCTTGAATCATCAGGATCTTCGAGCTTAACGAGGCAACAACGGCCACAACCGTCACATAAAGATTCCCATTGTTCTTCAGTCATTTGACTAAGCGGTATTGTCTCCCAAAAGGGTTTAGTCATCTTTGGTCCTTCCAAACCACAGCATTAGATTGTTCGAAGGCATCTCAATCCTGGTTCTCAAGACCAGACCGTGCCTCTCGGCCTCAATTTCGAGATTTTCTCTTGATCGAATGCCCCAATCTGGATCTCTTTCTTTAAGCGAAGCATCAAACCGATGATTTGATTCTGCAGCGTCAACATCCTGTTCAAAGAATGGGCCGTATAGACAAAGCTGACCACCTTGACGCAACAAAGTTGTTGCTCCAGCGAAGAGCCGTTGGCTCACTTGCCAAGGCGAAATATGCACCATGTTGGCGTTGAAGATAAAATCGAACTCATCGTCGATCACCTCCCACCAATTGCCCACTGAGAGGTCTAGCGCCTTCGGCGGCGCTACAGAGCTCAACTCGTGAAAGGCTGTCCAAGCAGAAATCGATTTTCGCAGTACTTCGACTGGTTCGCTCGGTTGCCACTGCCAGTGCGGAAAGCGTTCTGCAAAATAGCAAACATGCTCGCCGGTTCCGCTGGCGATCTCAAGGGCTCTGCCTTGAGCAGGTAGCATTTGTTGTAAAACATCGACGATTGCATCTTTGTTTCGACCAACGGCTGAAGCCGTTTTTCGGTCACCCGTCGTTTGCCATGAATCGACATACCCTGGACTGCTCAAAGATCAATCTCCCGCCAACGACCCCGTCGCCAGATAACCACGAACGCTAGTGCTTGCAATAATCTGGAAATTCCAAAAACCACCCAGACCGCCACAATCCCAAAGCCAAAAACCGGCCCTAACAAAAAGGCCAAAGGCATAAAGATGCCCCATTGGGTAACAAGGTTAACAACCATCGGCGACCGGGTATCGCCGGCACCCTGCAAGCTGCTCATAAAAACGGATCCAAAGGCTTCCATAATGATCATGACAGCCGTCATTCGAAGCGGCCAAACTGCCAGTTCAATAACATCCAAATCGGTTAAGAAAATCGATAGAAAGAACCTCGGCGCGAACAAAAACATCAACCCCATCACACCGACTACAACAAAAGCAACTTTAACCACATCCCAAGGCCAACGTTGAGCTCCTGTCAGATCCTTTCGGCCCAGCGCCTGGCCAACCAAAGTTGCTGAGGCCATACCCAATCCCATCGTTGGTAGGATCGCTAACAGAACCAAACTAAGCAAGACGTTAGCCGCTGCCAATTCGTTCGTTCCTATTTGTCCAATGATCCAGAACATGGCCGTAAAACCAAGTGCGAAGAAAAACATTTGTATGCAGGACGGTAAAGAGAGCCTCCAGACCTGCAAAAGACTAGCCAACTTAGGGAGTTGTGTGCCGAAGCCCAGTCCACGTGATTTTTGATAGGCCTGCGCGAAATATAGCAACGTACCAAGGCCGGTTGCAATTGCTGTGCCCGCCCCTGCTCCCGTCACGCCTAGGGCTGGAAATCCAAAGTTCCCAAAAATCAGCATATAGTTCAGCAAGATATTAGCAACATGCATGACGATTAGCGTGCGCATGTAAACCATGCTCATGGAAATGCCATTCCAGTAACCACGAAAGGCAAAATTCATTCCGATGAAGAATGAGCCCAGAACTCTTGCTCCGAAGTAGTCGGAAGCCTGCTCTGTTAAGGCCTGGTCGGTGGTCAACCAACCCATCAATACTTCTGAAGCAAAAAAGAGCCCCAGCGATATCGGTAGCCCAATCACCAAAGCGAGAAACAAGCCTCCGTTCAGCGCCCTAACAGCGCCGTCGGCTTGCCCTTCTCCTATCCTGCGTGCCACCAGGGCCTGAACGCCCGCGCCAAGCCCCATAACAAAGGATGCAGCAAGAAAGTTTGTGTAGGAGGCGATACCCACCGCAGCCACAGAAACCGAGCCCAAGCGACCAACCATGGCCAAATCGACTATGTTCAAAATGTTTTGGGAAATTTGCCCACCGATGATCGGCAAGGCAAGAATGAGTATTATTTTGTAGCGTGCAAACATTATGCACCGAGCTTATACAAACTTTCCTCGAAAAGGCCACAAAGCTCGACCAAATAGCTCATCAAATCAGTCACACGACCGGAGAGAGTTTTGAAACCTCTACATGCCATACTCATTTTTGGCGCTATCTGCTTTTTGGCAACACTCGTCACGTGGCAAATTTTGCCAACTGCTAAGAAATCTCACATCAAAAATTTGGTCCGACCTTATGTAGAGACCGTTATCAGTTTGCGGAAAAACCGGGCAGTCACCAACGGCCCGCTTTGTACATCTAAGCTCGCTGGCAGAAACTTAGAGTACAGCCCTATTGCGGACCGCACAAATGCAAAGGGTTGCAAGGTCTCTAACGCCATTCGATTGTCCAAAGTAGGAGACCTGGAACTTTCCAAACCGGCGGACCTAACTTGCGAAATGGCCCTCAATCTTTCGATCTGGGTAGAGAGTTTTGTGAAGCCTAAAGCCCGGTCGATTTTCAACGAAGAAATCACTAAGCTGTCCCATCTAGGATCTTACAACTGTCGACCAATGCGCGGCAAGAAAACGAGATTGAGCCAGCATGCTTTTGCCAATGCGTTCGATGTTGCTGGGTTTAGATTGGCTAGCGGTGAAAAACTCGACCTTAAGAAGGACTGGAAAGCGGGAGGCAAAAAGGAACAATTCTGGCGGTCGATCCACAAAGGTGCCTGCAAGAATTTCGACCTCGTTCTAGGTCCTGAGTTTGACAAACGCCATAAGGACCACTTCCATCTAGATGCCGGTTACTACAAATCCTGTCGGTAGCAGAAAACTCTTTATTGTAGGCTTTAAAGCCCTAGAGCTTCAATCTGCTTCTTGAGGGTTTGATGTTCGCTTCGATCTTCTGGAATTTGCTTTAGAACTTTTTCCCAAACAGCTTTTGCCTCGGCTAATTCGCCTCTTTCTTCATACATCCGTCCCAAAAGGAACAATCCCATCGGGTGATCTTCTTTTTGTGCAAGAAGAGAATGAATGGCTTCTTCCGCTTCTTTCTGCTGACCAAGAACCAAGTAAGAGCGAATGAGCCTCATCCAACCATCGATGTCTGACGGATCTTCTTTCAGTTTTTCGGCCAACCGCCCAACCATGCCTTGTATCATAGCTTGCCGGTCGCCTTCTTCCATCTCTTGGGCGTTGGCGATGTCCTCGGCAGACGGTCCTGGTTGTTCTCTCAGCGCCAACCCTTTTTTGACGGCAGAGATATTAGCGTCAAGTTGTTGATTTAGATCGCCGTCAGTACTTTTGGCACGCAAAGTCTGCCAAAGAGACAAAGCTTCATCAAGCTTCCCGTCTTGTGCAAGTATGGCACCCCGATAGAACTGCAATCTTGTATCTTCGCCATTCAGCTCTGCCGCTCTTGCCAACGCCACACGAGCCACATCATTGAGCTCGCCCTGTTGCTCAGCAATTGCGGTCTCAGCGATGGCCATTTGGCTCTGGAATGGCGCGTAGTTAGCCTCAAAGGCTTGCGTAAACTTAACTCGGGCATCGGCATAACGGCCCTGTCTTCGGTGGAGGTCTCCAAGCAGATAGTAGGTTTGCCCGTCAGGGTTGCCCTCAGCGATACGTTTTTCAAGCATCGCTTTCAAATCGTTCAGTTGTTCATCAGTGGTTGCTTCCATCAATTTGATATCGAGCCGTTCATCTCGCGCTTGATCTGCATAATTGGGTTCTGCGACCCACCAAAATCCAAAAGCAACCAGAACAAAAAGAGAGGCTAACACGCAATACCCCAGAACACCCACACTGCCAGTGGCGAGAGGTTTAGTGTCCTGCTGTTGCCGCGCCGCTTTCAAAACACGACGTTTCAATTCTGTTATCGCTTGCTCTCGCTCAACCTCGCTGCCGAACTGCCCAGCCGTTGCTGCCTGCAGGTTGCTCAACTCTTCTTTGAGAAGAGACAGTTGCTTTCCTGAATCCTCGACTTGAGAACCGATTTCTCTCTTTGCAGGCCAAAACAAAAAGAGGCCGGATAAGATCGCTATCAAAACAATGGAGGCGATAAGTACAATCATTTAGGTTCCTCCGAGCCAACTCTCAAGATGTCAGAAAGCTCTTGTTCTTCTTTGTCTGAGAGAGCGGACACGCCTTTTGATCGAGATCTGTAGAACCAAATCCCGCCGCCGAGCAGCAAGAACAGAACGACAAAAGGTCCAATCCAAAGCATCAAAGTATGCACCGAGAACTTCGGGCGAAACAATATGAACTCGCCATACCGGTCGACTAAGTAGGATTTGATCTGTGCTTCGCTTTGGCCCGCTAATAATTGCTCTCTTACAATCACCCTTAGGTCTTTCGCGAGGTCAGCATCAGAATCATCAATAGACTGGTTCTGACAGACCACACATCTCAATTCTTGAGAAAGGTTGCGCGCTCTTTGCTCCAGCGCTGGGTCGTCCAACATTTCGTCCGGCGAGACACCAAACGCTAGAGAGAATTGAAACAAACCAACAGTGAGGATGAAAATGAATAGGGCACGGATCACTGCTGCAATCCTTCCAACAGAGGTATGAGTTTCTTCGATAAAATATCTGGTGTTATGGGACCAGCATGACGCAAAGCAACCTTTCCCTTTCCATCAATGATGAAAGTTTCAGGAATCCCATAGACCCCCCAATCGATCCCGGTCCTGCCAGGTAAATCGTAAAGGGTTGTTCGGTAAGGATTGCCGTGCTTTTCCAACCAAGCTTTTGCCTCATCCGGCTTGTTCTTCCAGGCTATGCCAACAATTTGTATCTCTTGTTCTTTAGCCAATCCAAACAGCAAAGGGTGCTCTGCAAGACAAGGAATGCACCAGGATGCAAAGAAGTTCACAATCTTCGGCTTGCCGTCCGTAAGAATTGAGCTGCCCACCGTCTCTTCGGTGTGGAGATCAGGGAGAGAAAATTCTGGGGTTGGCTTTCCGATCAAAGTCGACGGCAAAGCGCCAGGATCGCGTTCAGAATTCAAACCCCATAACATCGCCGCTAACAGAACAATAAATAGGACAATTGGTGCGAAGAAAAAGAAACGGCGCATGACTAAGTTCTCTTCCCTGCGGCTGGCGCTGCAACTCGCACCCGTCGGTCAGATAGTGAAAGCAATCCGCCTAAAACCAACAACAATGCCCCCATCCAAAGCCAAGGGATCAAGGAGCGGAAAGATATTCTCAAAACTACTCCGTCTTTTTGAACTTCTCCCAGGGTAACGTAGACATCGCCCAAGAATGTTGTCCGAATGGCTGCCTCAGTTGTGTTCTGTTTCCGCACGGGATAAAGGCGTTGTTCTGGCTTCATAACATAGCCCCCATCGTCAGAGGCATTGACTGTCACCACAGCCCGGCGCGCCTGATAGTTTGGGCCTTGAAAAGCTTCCATTTTTTCGAGTTTGAAATGGTAGCCAGCTACTTCTTGGCTATCGCCGGGCTTCATCAGACCGATGAATTCTTCTGTCCAGAAAGACGAGCCTACCATGCCGATCACAGCGACCGCTAACCCAATGTGGGCCAACGTCATACCGTAGGCCGCACGAGGCAGGCCTTTCGCTCTTTGCCACGCATTCCCGACGGAAACCTTAGGCAGGCCAACACGATTGGCGAGCTCTAAGAGTGCAGAAATTATAACCCAAGCTGCCAGGCCAATACCAAACATCGGCCACAGTTGTTCCCTGTCTTGCCAGTAGACCAATCCCATAACGAAGAGTGTCAGCAACAAGACCAGCTTCAACCGCCCAGCTAACTTTGCCATATCTCCCCTTTTCCAGGGCAACAACGGCCCAATCCCCATCGCCACCAACAGCGGCAGCATAATTGGCACAAAGGTTTGATTGTAAAAAGGCGGTCCTATCGAGATTTTCGCACCGTTGATCGCTTCAATAATCAACGGGTACAACGTTCCTATGAAAACGGTTGCTGTGGCCGTGGCCAGTAGGAGATTGTTTAACAATAGTCCGCCTTCACGGCTGATAGGAGCGAACAAACCGCCGCCTTTCATGTCTGGCGCACGCCAAGCAAAGAGCAGCAGCGAGCCGCCAATGGCAATGGCTAGAAGGAGTAGAATGAAAACACCACGTTCAGGGTCAACTGCAAAAGCATGAACCGACGTCAACAGACCGGAGCGAACAATGAAAGTTCCAATCAAACTCAAACTAAAGGTCAGGATAGCCAGCAAAATGGTCCAGCTGCGCAAGGCTTCCCTTTTCTCAACCACGATAGCTGAATGCAGTAGGGCGGTTCCTGTGAGCCAAGGCATGAACGACACGTTTTCAACAGGATCCCAGAACCACCAACCGCCCCAGCCAAGCTCATAGTAGGCCCACCAGCTGCCAAGTGAAATTCCACCGGTAAGAAAAATCCAAGCGACCAACGTCCAAGGCCGAACCCAGCGTCCCCAAGCTGCGTCAACACGACCTTCCAGCAAGGCAGCAATCGCGAAAGCAAAGGCCATCGAGAAACCAACATAGCCTAAGTAGAGCATAGGTGGATGTATCGCTAAGCCGATGTCTTGCAACAACGGATTTAGATCGCGTCCGTCTAGCGGTGCCGGGAAAATGCGAACAAAGGGATCGGATGTTGCAACGATGAAGGCCAAGAAACCCAACCCGATCAATCCCTGCACACCAATGACCCGGGCTTGCAATGTGGTCGGCAAGCCACGACCAAACCGTGACACAGCTGCCCCAAACAAGGCTAAGATCAAAACCCACAAAAGAATAGAACCTTCGTGGTTACCCCAAACACCGGCGAATTTGAAGATCAATGGTTTTGCGGAATGTGAATTCTCCGCAACCACCAGCAAAGAAAAATCGGAAACCAAAAAGGCTTTGGTTAAAGCGGCAAACGATAAAGTTAAGGCGAAAAACTGCAGGTAAGCGGCGCGGCGCCCAATCGTCATCCAAGTGAGATTGCGCTGGGCAGCACCCAAAAGGGAGAACAAAGCCTGAGCCGCGGCTAACCCGAGAGCCAGGACCAACGCGAAGTGACCAATTTCATTGATCACTGTTCTTCGCCCTCTTTCCAATGGCCAGACTTCTTCAAGGCATCTGCCACTTCTGAGGGCATGTAGTTTTCATCATGCTTCGCCAAAACTTCGCTCGCCGTGAATGCTAAATTTTGATTCAGCACGCCTTCTGCAACAATACCCTGTCCTTCACGGAAGAGGTCTGGCAGGATACCAACATAAGAGATATCAACATTCTCGCTGCCATCGGTGATGCTGAAGCTCACCTTTTCGCCAGCTTTGACGACAGACCCTTCTACAACGAGGCCTCCGATCTTGATTCTCTTTCCGGGCTGCACTTTGCCTTCTTTGATCTCCGTCGGACCAAAGAAAAACACGATGTTATCGCGGAAGGCCAACATAACCAGCGCAGCCGCTGCCGCAAGACACAGTGCCGACAAAGCTATAATAATCAGGCGTCTTTGTTTACGTCCCATCTCAGTCTTTCTTTTCTTTCAGCTGTTCCAACAGAGCTAAACGCTTCTTGAGTGATCGGCCCTTTGAAAGGCTGAGAATCAATAGCCCCGCAATCACGAGCCCTACAATCAGATAGGAAGGCCATATGAAACCGGCGTAACCACCCATTGACCAAAATGAAGAAGTCGCAATAACCATCAAATCACCCTCTCGCTCGCGCAGCTGTCAAGTTTCGAACGCGTGCCGCCATCAGCTCATTTCTCATCCGAACAATCAAGAGACAAAGGTAAATAAGTTTAAAAGCCAAAGCCATGATCAGCAACGGCCACAGCATGTCTGCATGAATTGACGGCCCACCCAATTTAAGCACTGATGCTGGTTGATGGAGTGTATTCCACCACTCAACAGAAAACTTGATGATCGGAACGTTCACAAATCCGACCAAACACAGAATAGCTGCAGCTCGACGCCCTCTCGCAGGATCATCGAAGGCAGAAGTCAGCGCCATGTGTGCCAAATAGATAAAGAACAGAATGAGCACAGAGGTAAGCCTGGCATCCCAAACCCACCAAGTGCCCCACATGGGCTTCCCCCAAAGTGAACCCGTTACAAGAGCGCAGAATGTGAAAGCAGCGCCAATTGGTGCAGAGGCTTGTGCTGCTATCTCTGCCAGCGGATGACGCCATATAACCGCAACCAGACTTGCTATCGCCATTACACTGTAGATGAACAAAGCCATCCAGGCCGAAGGAACATGGACGTACATAATCCGAACAGTTTCACTTTGCTGGTAATCAGCGGGCGAAGCAAACAAAGAGAGATACAACCCCCAAATGAGGCAAGCGACAGTCAGCAATGCCAACCAAGGGAGGCAAGGATTAGCAATAGCCATGAACCGGCTGGGGTTTGCGAATTTTTGCATCAAACCATTTCATAAAAAGGTCTGTGGACAGCCTGGGCCGAAAACAGATAGAAATTGAAACAAAGCCCGTAAAACCCCATCTATTACTCTAAACAGGGAAAGCTCTTTATGCCCTCAGTGGGTCGCCGTACATTCTATGCTATTGATAAGCTAATTGACAACATAGAGACTGTCGCAGGGTCTGTCACATCTGCGTTTCATGATCAAACAGTTAGAATCGGTGTCACTGGCCTGGCTGGAGCGGGGAAAACAGTGTTCATAACATCCCTGGTTCATAATTTGTTGACCCAAAAACGCTTGCCGCTGTTCTCGCCTTTAGTCGGTGGTCAAATCGAGGCGGTCATGCTGACCCCACAAAGCGATCAGACTATCCCGCGGTTCGCATTGGAAAGGCACCTGGATGATCTAACCGCCAAAGATCCACGATGGCCTGAGAGTACAAGCCAACTGAGCCAAATTCGCGTCACCTTGAAGTATCGACCTAGCCGTTTGGTGACACGTAACCTGACTTCCACCAGACTATTACACCTTGATTTTGTTGATTATCCCGGGGAATGGCTGCTTGATCTGCCGTTGATGGATATGAGTTATGAGGAATGGTGCAAACAGATCCAGCAGCTAATCACAGAAGAACCGAGAAAGTCTTATGCCGAGAATTGGATCCAAGCCTGTAAGCAATTGCAGGCGGCTTCTCGCTTTGATGAACGCGCCGTTGAAGCCCTCGCTGACAAATTCCGCTCTTTCCTACTCAAATGTAAAACAAGCGAACACCGCCTTTCTAATCTGCAGCCTGGACGTTTCATATTGCCTGGCGACATGGCGGGATCGCCTGCCCTAACCTTCAGTCCCCTGCTAGATTTCGAAAAGCAAAAAGGCGACGATGTTTGGTCCTATCGCCGAATCATGAAAGACCGCTTCGAAAGCTACAAAAAGAACGTTGTAAAACCCTTCTTTAAGAATCACTTCGCAAATCTTGATCGCCAATTCGTTTTGGTCGATCTATTGGGTGCCATAGAAGCAGGGAGTTCTTCAGTTAAAGAGCTAGAAGGAACCCTCGATCAAGTTATGCAGGCCTACCGACCGGGCAAACTTTCTTGGCTATCATCATTGCTCCTCGGCAAACGCATTAGCCATCTTTATTTCGCAGCGTCGAAAGCCGACCTCTTACCAAGGGACCAACAACAAAAGTTAGGTTCACTGCTTAGGTCATTCGCACGCGCGAAAGGCGATCGATCACTCTACCTGGGTGCTCAGATTGATTTTGGTGCTCTGGCGGCCATTCGCGCAACGGAAGCTGCTGAAATCAAACAAAATGGCCAAGTCATCGATGCGATCGTCGGTCGTTCAAAGGACAAGGCAGAAAAGTCCGTAATTTTCCCCGGCGATATCCCAACTGATCTTCGTGACCTTCGCAACTATGAGGCTGGAGATTTTACGCTTCCCCGCCTGGCACCACCAACGTTGACTGCAATTGACCAAGGTGGAATCCCTCATATTGGATTGGACCGGGCGCTTGATTTCCTTTTGAAGGACGCCATCACATGACCAGCACACGCAGAAAACCACTTTCCGTTCCCTTGGTTGATGTCGAAAGTGCGGTTGTTATTAAAGAGGAAGATTCGGAGCAGGTCTCAACGCCAACACAGCTCCCCCGCCGGACATCAAAAAGGCGGTCTGTGTTTACTTGGTTTTGTCTTTCAGTCTTAGGTGTGATCGCCTTCATTTTAGGCTTTGATCTTTGGTTGTTTACCAACGAGCTGGTCGAGATTCACCCTGTCCTGGGATACAGCGTTTTGGCTTTAGCAATCAGCGCAACACTCTGTCTGTTATACATGATTGGTAAAGAGTTTTTTGCCCTCAGAAAGCTAGCCGCCATGACTGCCGTACGGGAACAAGCCGAACAGGCTTTTGCTTTTGATGACGAGAAACTAGCGCAGAAGAGTTTCAGGCAGCTGCAAGTCCACTATGGCAAAGTTCCCGAGTTAGCTGTCGCTAATGCAGAGCTCAGAAAACACCAAAACGAAGGTTACAGCGGCATTGAATTACTTACTATTGCTGAACGTAGCCTCCTTGAGGCCATCGACAAGAAAGCGGTTAGTTTAATCAATGCTCAGGCCAGGAACACTGCCCTACTGACAACAATCAGTCCCTATGCCATTTTGGACGTGCTAATCACAGCTTGGCGGAATCTACGGCTTATCCGGCAACTTTCAGAGCTATATGGCGCAAAACCTAGTTTCTTTGGCTCCATGAAACTCATGGAGCAAGTCGTTGCTCATATCGCTGTCACAGGCGGTATGGAAGCCGGTGACAGTTTGATCAGTGAGCTGTTCGGCGGATCATTCCTAACTAAGCTGTCCACCAAACTTGGTGAAGCCTTGATCAACGGATTATTGACTGCGCGTGTCGGACTGACAGCGATGTCACAGGTTCGCCCTCTGCCTTTCAACGCACTGCCTAAGCCCTCTGTCAAACACGTTGCTAAAGACATCGTGAAGGAGTTCAAAGACCGATTGGTTTAAACAAGTCAGTTAGTCTGAAAACACTTTCAGCAAAAAGGCATAGATCAACGCTGATTCCTTGAGGCTATCAAACCGACCTGAGGCACCTCCATGTCCTGAATCCATGTTAGTTTTAAGCAAAAGAAGATTGTTATCCGTTTTGAGCTCTCTTAGTTTCGCAACCCATTTGGCTGGTTCCCAATAGGTCACACGCGGGTCTGTCAATCCAGCCGTCACCATAATGTGCGGGTAATCTTTCGCCTCAACATTATCTATCGGTGAGTAGGAGGCAATCCTGTCATAGGTTTCTTGGTCCACTAGAGGATTACCCCATTCTGGCCATTCCATAGGCGTCAACGGCAAGCTCTCATCACACATTGTTGTCAAAACATCCACGAAAGGGACTTGGGCAACAATTGCCTTGAAAAGATCCGGCCTCATGTTTGCAACGGCCCCGACGAGCATTCCCCCGGCACTTCCGCCGAAGGCTGCTATCCCGCCTTTATGGCTATAGCCCGCGTCGATCAGATGCTCAGCACAGCGAATAAAATCTGTGAATGTGTTGAGCTTATTGATAGTTTTACCTTCCCGATACCAATGATAGCCCATCTCCATGCCCCCGCGGATATGGGCCACAGCATAGATAACACCACGATCAACAAGGCTCAGCCTTGTTGTTGAGAAAGAAGCTGGCATTGAAAGGCCGTAAGAGCCGTAGCCGTACAGTAACAAAGGCGCTGAACCGTCCAACTTGGTTCCGGCTTTGTACAGCAGCGTAATAGGAACCTGGCGGCCGTCACTTGCTTTAGCAAAGACCCGTTCTGTTACATAGTCCAACGGGTCATGACCGCTGGGAATCTCTTGCTCTTTCTTCAGAACACGGCTTCGATCAGCCATATTATAATCGTAAACCTGAGAGGGTGTGGTCGGAGAGGAGTAAGAAAATCTCATTTCTGTGGTATCGAATTCATATCCGCCCCCCATACCGAGTCCGTAACATTGCTCTTCAAAAGCAATCTCGTGTTCCGCACCATTCGAAAGCTCGTGAACCACGATCCTCGGCAAACCCTTGACCCGCTCCAAACGGACAAAGAAATTCTTGAAAACCTGAATAGCAGAGATCAGATGCCCTTGTTTGTGCGGCACAAAATCTTTCCAGTTTTCCGGACTTGGATTGCCCAAAGGCGCTTCAACAAGTTTAAAGTCCTCAGCATCACCACGGTTTGTTAAAATCAGCCATTTATCGCCGCAATCGGTGGCGGAATACTCGACACCGACAGAGCGAGCCGCGATAAGTTGTGGTTCGGCATCTTTGTCAGAGAGAAAGTAGGCTTCTGAAGTTTGATGGTCGCCCGCACCAATCAAAATGAAGCGCTCGCTTTCAGTCTTTGAAACACCAGCGAAAAACCCAGGGTCTTTTTCTTCAAACACCAATTTGTCGCTCGATTGATCGTTCCCCAGATCATGGCGGTAAACTCGGTACGGCCGATGATTGTCATCAAGAAGAGAATAAAAGAACGATTGACTATCGTTTGTCCAAACGATTCCACCTGAACAGTTAGTGATTTTGTCTGACAATTCGACACCGGTTTCAAGGTTACGAATGGTGACCTCGTAATACTCGGAACCTTTAGTATCCAAAGTGTAGGCCAAAAGTTTGTGGTTTGGGCTGTGCGAGCAATCCCCCAGATTGAAGAAGTCGAAAGGTTTTGCTTCTTTGTCAGCGTGATAGATGATTTCCTCAACGTCGCTGCCAACAGGCTTACGGCAATATATGGGATGCTGTCCGCCCTCCTCATAACGAGCATAGTATTCATAAGGGCCATCTTTGGAGGGCACGGATGATTCGTCTTCCTTGATGCGGCCTTTGATCTCGTCAAACAACTGACTTTGAATCGATTCTTCACTCGCCAATTCTTGTTTTGTAAAAGCATTCTCCGCCTCAAGGTATTCACGAATGTCAGCCTGCAACGTTTCAGGCGCTTGCATCACCTGCTGCCAGTTCTCGTCTTTCAGCCACGCGTAGTTGTCCGTTCTTTGCCGCCCATGCAATTCAATCGTCGTTGGGATCTTTTTTGCAACTGGTGGTAAGAGTTTTTCATTCGATGTCATCAGGTTAGCCTTGTGTTCGAGACGATGGCTCCTATGTAATACCTGGGCAATCAATTGGGAACCACCATGACGAACACAGCAGATAAAACTGGTTTAGAAATAATGACGGCCATCAAAAACGGCACCTTGCCGCGTGCGCCAATCGCCAATGTATTGGATTTCGATTTGACGGAAGTCAGTAAAGGCTTTTGTCGGTTCGAAGGCGACCTTAAGCCAGAATATGAGAATCCCATGGGAACAATCCATGGTGGCTACACCGCCACACTCTTAGATTCTGCGATGGCTTGTGCGGTCATGACTGCTCTTCCCAAAGGCGCGGGTTACACCACACTCGAGATCAAGATCAACTACGTGAAAGGTTTCACGGGTCAGGACGGAAGAGTAGCGGCTGAAGGAAAGACACTTCACGTTGGGCGAAGGACAGCGACCGCGGAAGGCTACCTTTATAATGAGGACGGCAAAATGTTAGCGCACGGTACTACAACCTGCATAGTTTTCCCACCAGCATAAAACTATATGCGACTCCGTAGCCCAATTCTGCTAAAATAGTTTCAATTTCAAAATAAGGAATCTGAACATGACAACTCTATTGATCATTTGCGCGCTTGCGGCATTAGGATTGTTAACAGCTTCTAACGCTGTTCTTGAAAAACTGCCCAGTGCGAAAGGTGTGATAAGCTTCATCCGACCTTTCGAAGAAATTGTCGGCGTATGCTCTTTTCTCCTTGGCGCTTGGTTGTTCTTTTGGTGGGGTATTCGGATCATCAATGTTCTTAACATTTTCTCCCCTACCTATTTGTTCAACATGTTTTCCTATATGGTGATGATTGGGCTTGGGGCGTATTTGTCAAAAGGAACCCTGTCTAGAATTCTACCTTTCGCAGCAAATCTAATCGAACGCATTACGGCATTTGTCACAAGCAAAGGCCAATTGATCGGTATCATTGCCTTGGTGCTTGCTGCTATCCACTTGTTCTTTTTGCTCACCTAGAGCGAATTGCATTCTAAAGGATTCAGTTTATTTATATCAAACCCCAAGGCAGCCTTTGTTTACAAAGGTGTTCAGCTGAAGAGATGAATTCAATTGAACGCAACTTGCTCTAAGTTTGATTCAGACAAGCAAAAAAAGGCGTTTGAGCATTTCTCAAGCGCCTTTTTCTTATCTTTAACTGCGGTCGCTCTTAAGGAACGCGCTGCAATCTCGCGGGTAACAATAGAACGATCTGACCGTTCTCGTCGTAAATCACACATTCAAGATCACCAGGCTTGAGATCTTGGGCACACTTAGCAAGCGCTGAGTTTTTCGCGGATTGGAGATCCTGATAACCAAATGCTACGCCAAACGCGCCGCCCGGAGCCGCTGCAAAAGCTTTGTTCTGTGGGTCACGTGAATATTGACCGAGATAGTCTTCCGCGCCCTGCGGGCTTAGATTAAAATCGGAAATCGATTCACCGGATTCAACAACCGGTGTGTCTTCGATAAGCGGCGCAACCTCATCTGAAGTGTCACCATTTCCTGAAAATAGATTTTTTGTACCTTGCCAAGCACTGGAGGATGTTTCCGTAATGTAACTACAGCCCGTAAGCAGTGAACCCGCTACGATGATACCAGCCAAGGCCTTGAGAGATTGATTGGTCATTGGTCCCTTAAATTTCCCTGTAATCGTCGGTCGGCCTTTTAAGCGCAACAATAAAATAAAAAAACAAATTAATATTTGTACTCAATGCACCCTGCTTACACGATGCCCCCTAAGAATCAAGAGGCTCGAAGAGTCGACCTACCAAAGAAAAAGCATTCTAGTAATGATTATGCCAACAAAATGGCTAGATTAAGGAGTCTCTCAAAACAAATCCGATCCTACTGTACGAAACTAAAAAGGAACATGTGAAAACAATTCTGCTCTTCAACTACCCTATTGGCCACCTTGTCCGGGCCTTGCTGTGCGAATAGCTCTCGCCAAAAACAAAACCGGCAATAGCCCTGCGATCACAATAAACAAGGCTGCAAGTGCGCTTTCTTCTAAGAGTTCATCAGAAGCATATTGGTACACGTAAGTGGCAAGCGTATCGACATTGAAGGGACGAAGCAGCAGTGTTGCTGGCAACTCCTTCATGCAATCAACAAAAACGAGTAAGATCGAAGTCAACAATCCTACTTTGATGACCGGGATATGAACCCGCCACAATGTCACAAAAGGCCCGTTGCCCAAGGTTCGAGACACAGCGTCAAGGTTCTCCGTCACACGTTCAAGTGACGACTCAACTGTACCAAAGGCAATCGGCAAAAATCTCACCAAATAGGCAAAAGCTATGGCGAAGAGACTGCCACTCAAAAACAGCCCTACGTCGATACCGTAGCTGTGTTCAATCAAACCATCAAACCAGCGATCAAAAGCCGCAAAGGGGACAAGCACTCCCAGCGCGACGACCGCACCTGGCAAGGCATAGCCCATAGTCGAAACCCGAATAAACGCCTTAAGCAGAGCACTTGGCCTCAATCGATTAGCATAGGCTAAGATGAGAGCACAGATCGCAGCAACAATCGCGACTGAAGTTGAAAGCTTCAGTGAAGTGAAAAGGCTTGAAACAAACTTGCTCGTCCAAGCTTGCTCCCAATAGGACAAAGAAAAATTCAACAATATTATTGCGGGTAACAGGAAACCCAAGAGCAGCGGGAGGAAACAAACAAAACTGGCGATCATCCCCTGCAGCGGCCTTAGGCGTGGATGAACCAACTCATCAAATCGCGCTCGTCTATCGGCGGTTGTCAGTTCCCGGCGGAAGTACCGTTCCAAAAACAAGAGTGTCAGGACAACGGTTAGCATTAATAGTGCAAGTTGCGCAGCCCCTGCGCTGCTCTGCTTATTCAACCATACGTCAAAGACACCTGCTGATAAAGTTTGAACGCCAAAATAGCTAATCGTTCCATAGTCGGCGATTGTTTCCATCGATACTAGCGCTAGACCCACGACCAACGCTGGTCTGACTAAAGGCAAAGCCGTTGAGAAGAACGAGGATACAGGCCCCCTGCCCAACAAACGCGATGCGTCAAGGTAGCAACGAGCCTGCTTCACAAACGAGCTGCGCGTCAACAGGTAAACATAAGGGTAGAGCACAAGGATCAACATACATGCCGCACCTGGCAATGATCTTATTTCAGGAAACCAATAGTCTCTTTTTGTCTGCCAACCGAACATTTCTCGTAATCCAGTCTGGATTGGGCCGGAATAGTCCAGGAGATCTGTATAAACGTAAGCTACGACATAAGCGGGCATTGCCATAGGCAACAACAAAGCCCATTCAAATACCCGGTGTCCCGGGAAAGAAAAATTAGTCACCAACCAGGCAGTGCTAGTCCCGATTATTCCGGCCCCTATCCCCACAATAACAACCAACAACGCCGTATTCGTTAAATAAGGGAATAGGACGGTGGCAAAGAGATGTGCCCAAATAGCGTCTGTATTATCAAAGGCCAAATAAGCGATTGAGATCAAAGGCAGCAGGATCAAGGAAGCGATCGCAATCACAAGCGATAGAAACCAAAAATTCGTTTGCCTAGCTTTCATGCCTATTACTAATCCACAGCATTAAACAATACTAAGATCCGGCACAGCAGCTTTCAGCTTGCCTCTCTTAAAGCAACTAAGGCTCTAATACTTTTTTCATCAAATAGGAACCGAATTGGTGCTGCATTAATGTCTCAGGTTAGAATGCTTAGTTACCAAGAAATCATCCGTCATTATGAAGACCCAGGACAACCTTCCGGAAGATGTATGCGTTCATGACGAACCCCATTGAAATCATGGTCGCTATCATGACTGTCCCACCCCAAGAGATAAGGGGCAAAGGTACGCCAACAACAGGCAGCAACCCAGTCACCATGCCCATGTTAGCAAAGACGTAGAAGAACATGTTTGCGCTAAAGCCAATGGCCAGCAGGCGTCCAAATTGACTGCGAGAACGCATGGATACCCAGAGACAATAAAAAATGATCACCATGTAGAGCCCCAGAATAACCAAGGCTCCCAACATCCCCCACTCTTCTGCAATCAATGCGAAGATAAAATCCGTTTGCGTTTCGGGTAAAAAACTGAGCTGCGATTGCGTACCTTGAGTAAAGCCTTTGCCAAACAAACCGCCGGAGCCAAAGGCAATTTTCGACTGAATAATGTGATAGCCCGTACCAAGAGGATCATTTTCTGGATTTAGAAAAGTTAAAACACGGTTCTTTTGATATGTCGCTAAGAAAGGCCAAGCCAAAGGGATAGTTCCTGCCACAACTGTAAGCACCAACAGGATTTTCCACCAACGGACACCAGCACAGAAGAAAACAATTCCGCCAACTGCAACAACCATTATCGAAGTGCCGAGATCAGGTTGTTCAAAAATCAAAATAGCTGGTAGCAGAACAAGACCAAGCGGTACGAGTAGGGTCGTGATCTTGCCCATTTCTTCCAAGGTTTTACCGTTGAAATAGCGGGCCAGGGCAACAATAAGTGCAATTTTCATCAACTCACTGGGCTGTAATCGCATCACACCGAGATCGATCCAGCGCTGTGCGCCACCACCCAAAGTACCAAAAAACACAACAAAAAGAAGCAACAGAATACCGACGACATAACCTGGATAGGCCAACCGTAACCAGATCCTAATGTCGACAAGGGCTATGCCGAACAAGAAGGTAGCCGTTAAAAGATAACGATAGCCGTGGTTTGCTGCCCAGGGAGAAAAGCTTGCGCCCGCTGCAGAGTATAGCATCACAACACCGATTGCGGCCGTTAGCGATAACAATGCAAAAAGCCCCCACCTTATTGATCGTAAACGTTCAACAATGGGGATGTAGGTGACAGCACGCTTACCTGGTGGTCGCGCCACGTCTAAATGTCCTCTGTTTTGCTGGCAACCATATTGGCAATCTCTTCAGGCTTTGGAACAGGAAGACGATGCGGCGCTTTACCAATGGGATCAATGAATTGCGTTGCAGTCAGAATATCTCTCGCGATTGGTGCTGCAGCTGATGAACCGCTGCCGCCGTGTTCAACGACAACAGAACAGACATATTTTGGATTTCGATAAGGGGCATAACCGACAAACAGCGCGTGGTCACGAAGCCGCCAAGGTAGATCTTCATTTTTTATCACACCTTTCTTACGTTCGGCGGTGGTAATACGTCTAACCTGTGAAGTCCCGGTTTTCCCTCCCATGGCGAGGTTTTTATCTTTGATACGCGCGTTGTAAGCTGTGCCTTTTTCCTCATTGGCGACGGCAAAAGCAGCGTCTTTGACAATGTCTAAGTAGTTTTCGTGAATTCCCAATCGCTCACGCAGCTCTCCGCCTTTTTGAGACAACAAATGGGCATTAACAGCCCAGCCCCCGTTCACAATTCGGCTCATCATCACCGCAATCTGGATCGGTGTCGCTAGCACAAATCCCTGACCAATAGACGCCTGCAAACTATCACCAATGCGCCATGGATCATCGCGATTATCCAGTTTCCATTGTCGATCTGGGACCAACCCTGTGCTTTCGCCGTACAGTTCTGGTAGATGTTTTTCGCCAAAGCCCAATCGCCGAGCCATGGCCGCCATTTTCTTAATGCCAACTTTTTGGGCCAGTTCATAATAATAAACATCGCAAGAATACTTGATTGAGTTGCGCATTGAAACGCGACCATGCCCGTAGCGATTCCAGCAGTGGAACTTCTGAGGCCCTACTTCAACATGACCTTCACATTTAACGGACCAGTCTGGAGAAACGCCGGACTCGAGTGCTGCCAATGCGAGCACAAATTTGAATGTGGATCCTGGAGCGTAGGCACCAGCGACGGCTTTGTTTCGGAAAGGTGCCCGCTCGTCATTGACCAGCTTCTTCCATTTTTTCTGCGAGAACCCTAAGACAAAGTCATTAGCGTCATAGGCAGGGTAAGAGCCCAGTGCCAAAATCTCACCGTTATGAACGTTCATGACGACGGCAGAAGCGGCCTCGGCCTGACGCAAACGGTCTTGAACGTAAAACTGGAGCGGCGTGTCGATGGTGAGATGAACGTCATTTCCCGGATCACCCAGGTAGTTCTTCAGCTCCCTAACGGTTCTACCTCTCGCGTTGACCTCAACACGTCTGATTGAGGCCTTACCTCTCAAGGTTTTCTCTCTGCTTCGCTCGATCCCACTTTTCCCGATGCGGAAGCCGGGAATGAGCAAAGCTGGATCATTACTCTTTTGCTGATCTTTCTCGGATACGCGACCAACATAGCCCACCACGTGGGACATGTACTCGCCCATTGGGTAACGGCGCAGTAGCCCTTCCCTGATATGAACACCTGGCAGATCGGGAGAGTTCACCTCAATCTTGTTTACTTGTTCCCAAGTAATACGATCCGCAATGTGAACGGGTCTACGACTGAAACGATCAAGGGACTTCAGAATTCGCTCAATGTCGTAATCCGGAAGTTCCAAGATATCGTTCAACAACAAAACCGTTTTCTCAACGTCCTTGTTACCAGCCGTTGAAAGTGAAACCGAGTAGCTGCGATCATTGATCGCTAGCTGTTCTCCCCGTCTGTCAAAGATCACACCCCGAACTGGTGGTTCCAATTCGACGTGAACTCTGTTCTCATCTGCCAGCGTTTTGAATTTTTCTGCTTGTGCAACCTGCAGGTAATAGATCCGAGAAAATATTGCTGCAAAGCCTGCTGTTTGCAGTCCACCTAAGATCAAAGCTCTTCGGCTAAATGATCCTCTACGGGCGACTTCGATTTTTTTCTTCATCTCGAGCCCACCTTATGAAACGATGGTTCTGTCGACTTTGGCCAACAGCCAATGAACAACCGGATAAAAGATCATCGTCATTGCCGCCTTCACCAACAAAGTCATGAAATCCCAAAGTTCCCAAGCGAAGAGCGAATTAACAAGCCAATTCACCCCTAAGCCCGCAGTCACGACCAAAATGAATGTTGAGAAAATGTAACCAAATGGCGCGAAGGTAAAAAAGTGTCGCTGAGTAGAAACGGTATAAGCCACCAAAACCAATACAATAGCCTGAATGCCCAATGGCCCGCCGACGAGGACATCCTCAATCAAGCCTAAAATAAAGACAGAATAGAGTGGTAGGAGTTCAGGGCGCGAGATCGACCAGTAATAAACCGATATAATGGTCATTGAGGGCGCCACTTTGACAAAGCCAGGAATGCCAGTAGAAGTCAGAAAAACCAACAACAGCAGTAACGAGAGCAGAAATGGTATCAGCCCGCGTGCAATTTGATTAATCCGGCCCCAAAATTCGTAGCCCAATTCAGTTTTCCTATCGCAAAACAGCCCACTGCCGTTTTGGCTATTGTAAGGTTTCAAACGCGCTGTCTGGCAAAAGATCAGGGTGCTCATAATTAACAACCGTAGCAAATTCCAATCGATCCCAATTGATGTTAGAAACAACAATCACCTGATCACCGACAGTTTCTTGCACAATACCAATTTCAAAGCCCGCAGGGAAGACTCCTCCGGCTCCTGATGTCACAACTCTGTCACCCAAAGAGATATCTCTAATCTCATCAGGTGTCAGTCGGATGAGACGCACCCCATTTTGATTATCCCCAACGGCAATCGCCGGAACGCCGGTTCTTTCCAGAATACAAGGGATACGACTGTTGATATCGGTCACAAGCAACACTCGGGAAGACCCTTGCCCGACATCTAAGATCCGGCCAGCCAAGCTGTAGGAAGACAGTACTGCCTGACCTTTGCGAACACCGTCCGCACGTCCAGCATTGATGAGAACGCTTTGCACATAAGAGCTACCGCGATCTCGGATAACTCGCGCCGAAACAAAATCCGTTCTCAGGTCCTGAGTGACATGCAGCTGGCTCCACAAACGACGGTTCTCTGCTTCCAATCGACGCGCAACTTGTTCCCATCTTTCCGTAAAACGCAGTTTATCCCGTAATTCCAAAACCTCCGCCCGCAACGAACCATAGGATCGGACGTTGTTATACAGCTCTCGGCCAGCAGCGACCGGCGTTGTCATAGCGGTTAGAACAGGCGAGAATGTATCGACGACGACAACTCGAATGATTTGGGTGGCATTTGGATTAATACGCTCAATAATAAGCAAGCCGCCAGCCGTCAGTATCATCAGAGTCAACGCAAAACGTTGAAACCATGATTTCAAGGGGGTGGTTACCCGAGCAAATGTACCCGAACGCCGTCTCATTAAAGGCTAACTTACAAAAAAAGGTCTTTGGTAATCAGGAAATAGAATGTCTTCAATGCTCCCCCTATAGCCTCTGGCAAAACGGGTGACTAGCACCCCGCGGAGTCATCATGAGAGCTTCCCCTCATCGACTCTAACTTTTTTGAGAGACCCTGGAGTCATCTCTTTCCCGAACAAGGATTGGTTTAGGAGCCGATTCTGTCTACAGCAAGGCAATTCGTGTGACAAACCAAACAATTAGTGAATGGATTTTAGTAAGCTTGGCTCAAAACTGAGCGCAGAGTCTTCATTTCTTCCAGGCACTTTCCAGTCCCCAGAACAACACAAGAAAGTGCGTCATCCGCAATCGTTACTGGCAATCCAGTGGCTTGCCGCAAGACATAATCAAGATTGCCTAAAAGCGCCCCGCCACCGGTCAAAACGATGCCTTTGTCGACGATATCAGCCGCCAATTCCGGGGCTGTTTGTTCCAAAGCAACTTTGGCGGATTCCACGATGGCACCAACTGGTTCTGACAAAGCTTCAGCGATTTGACGCTCGGTCACACGCATTTCACGGGGGACGCCATTCATGAGGTCTCGTCCCTTAATTTCAATCATTGCGCCATCGCCGTCTTCAGGCATACAAGCGGAGCCGATCAGCTTCTTAATGCGTTCTGCCGAACCCTCGCCAACCAACAGTGAATGGTTGCGACGAAGATAACCGATAATGGCTTCATCCATTTTGTCTCCGCCAACGCGGATGGAACGAGCATAAACAATACCGCCCAAGGAAAGAACGGCAACCTCAGTTGTACCGCCCCCGATATCAACGACCATAGACCCCGTTGGCTCAGTCACTGGCAAGCTTGCCCCAATAGCAGCAGCCATTGGTTCTTCGATAAGGAAGACACGGCGCGCTCCGGCGTTTTCAGCGGATTCCTGAATGGCGCGGCGTTCAACTGCTGTAGAGCCAGAAGGCACACAGACGATAACCTGAGGACGTGCAAAAGACCGACGATTATGCACCTTGCGAATGAAGTGCTTGATCATCTCCTCAGCGACGTCAAAATCGGCAATGACCCCGTCTCTAAGCGGGCGAATGGCTTGAATGTTGCCAGGTGTACGGCCCAGCATCTGCTTCGCCTCATCGCCAACAGCCAGGACTTGATTCTTGCCCTTTATATCAGCCATAGCAACAACCGATGGTTCGTTCAGCACGATTCCCTGACCACTGACATAGACAAGGGTATTGGCTGTACCCAAATCTATCGCCATGTCAGCGGAGAGCATGCCAAAAAAGCGTCCGAACATTCAATATCCTGAGAGAGGCGGTCTAAAATAAATTCCCGTGTTGCACTTAGCGACCCACGCTAGAATTTGCAAGAGGTGCAAGCCATTTGCTCACGCCTCTCTAGATTTTCTTTCGTCTAATTGCGAAAATTTTCGAAAAATCAGGCCGTCATTGCTTCTGGCGCTGTTTTTTCACGTTTAACGATCAATTTGTTCAAGGCGTTGATGTAAGCGCGAGCTGAAGCCACCAATGTGTCATGGTCGGCCCCCTGCCCGTTAACTGTCTTGCCATCTTCTTCCAACCGAACGGTCACTTCTGCCTGAGCATCAGTCCCGCCAGTCACGGCATGAACCTGGTACAATTGCATCCGGGCATTCTGTGGAACCATTTCCTTAATCGCTTTGAAGATTGCATCGACAGGGCCGTTTCCTTCGGATTTACAGCGCTTTTCTTCGCCATCAATCGTGATGGTTAAATCCGCTGTTTGAGGACCTTCTGAACCACAAACAATCTGCACAGACTTGAACTTGATGTGATCGTTTTGGCGCAAAGCAGAATCATCAACCAAAGCAATCAAATCTTCGTCGAATACCTCTTTTTTATGGTCGGCCAAGTCCTTGAAACGAACAAAGGCGTCATCCAACGAATTAGCGCCCAGGTCGTCAAAGCCCAACTCCGCCAACTTATTTTTAAACGCTGCACGACCAGAGTGCTTGCCTAAGACCAAATTCGATTCAACCAAGCCAACTGAAGCCGGCGTCATGATCTCGTAAGTTTCAGCATTCTTCAACATGCCGTCCTGGTGGATGCCTGATTCGTGGGCAAAAGCATTGGCACCGACGATGGCTTTGTTGGGCTGAACAGTGAAACCTGTCACACCCGACAAAGTGCGAGAAGCCTTGGTAATGACGGTGGCATCCAAGTCGGTGTGGTACGGCATCACATCACCGCGGACTTGCATCGCCATGACGATTTCTTCCAATGAAGCGTTACCGGCGCGCTCGCCGATACCGTTAATCGTGCATTCGATCTGGCGTGCACCAGCTTCAACAGCGGCCAGCGAATTGGCAACGGCCAAGCCCAAATCGTTGTGACAATGCACAGAGATCGTTGCTTTATCGATGTTCGGCACTTTGTTGAACAACATCTCGATCAAAGCCGCATATTCCTCTGGGACTGCGTAGCCAACCGTATCAGGAATATTGATCGTTGTGGCACCCGCTTTAATCGCAGACTCTACACAGCGGCAAAGAAATTCGTGCTCTGTTCTGGAGCCATCTTCCGCGGACCATTCAACGTCATCACATAAGTTGCGAGCGTGGGTCACTGAATCGACGACCATCTGGTGAACGACGTCTGGTTCCTTCTGCAATTTGAATTTCATATGCAAAGGAGACGTGGACAAAAATGTGTGAATGCGTGAAGATTTCGCATGCTTGACCGCTTCCCAGGCGCGATCGATGTCCTTCTTTGAGGCACGGGCAAGTCCAGCGATCGTCGCTTTCTGTGCCTGTTTTGCAATTGCTGCAACGGCTTCAAAATCACCATTAGAGGCGATAGGGAAGCCTGCTTCGATGATATCGACGTTCAATTCTTCAAGAACAGCAGCGACCTTTAACTTCTCTTCCAAGTTCATTGAGCAACCTGGTGATTGTTCGCCGTCGCGCAAAGTAGTGTCGAAAATTTTGACCTTTTCGGTGTTCACGGTAACAGTTTGAGATGATGTAGACATAGCAGAATAACCTTAGCAAAAAAATTCGTTTGTGAAGTTGGTTGACCTAGTTTTTCCCCTGCTCGCTTGCTGTCGTACAGCTGTAGCGCTCAGGGGTGGCTAAGGAGTAGTAGGTCGAGGCCGAGGAGGCCTGAGTGCGCAGCAGGAAGGGTTTCAGAAACCGGAGCTCCGAAACCATCGAATTGAATATGCAACTGCGTCTTTGTCATAGCGAGAGAAAGTCTAGCCTAATTTTTTGAAATTGATAGTCTTTCTTGTATTTTTTTTTGCGGAGGTTCAACACTAGCCATCAAAGGACAAGCAATGATTGATGAAATCCTAGTCGAAATAGCCGATGAGCCCTCTCATCGTTCGCCCGCGGCCTTCGAGCTTCTGCTTGCTAGGCAGGCCCGCGTAAAATCGGTGATGAAGGAACAATCAATCCCAGTCATCTGTATTACACACCCAATCAATGTGCAATACGCAACGGGTGCCAGAAACATGACCGTGTTCTCACTCATGAACACTTCACGCTATCTCTTGATGTTCGCAGAGGGTCCCACGATCCTCTTTGATTTCTGGGGTTGTTCTCATTTGTCAGAAGGCTTGCCCACCATAGACGAGATTCGGGTTGCCACTGGTGTTTCTTACGTTGCTGCGGGATTAGGCCTTGAGTCTCAAGCCGTGAAGTGGGCAGACGAGATCGCCTCCTATATCCTAGAGCATGTTGGTGAAGGCGCAATTGTTGGCGTTGATCGTTTCCACTTCGCAGCACTAGACGCCTTGAGGGAAAGAGGCTTTAACATCACCGACTCAGATCAAGTCATGGCCAAAACACGGTCAATCAAGATGTCGATTGAAATGCCGTACATCAAAGAAGCGATGCTTCGTACAGAAAAAGCTACAGAGGAACTGTGCCTTTCCTTAGAAGCTGGCGCTTTAGAAGTCGAAGTATGGGCTGAATTCTACCGAGGTCTCATCGCCAGAGAAGGCGAGTACATTTCCACCCGCCTGCTTCAAAGTGGCCAACGTACTTTCCCTTATTTTCAAGAAGCAGGACCAAAGAGAATCGAAAACGGGGAATTGTTATGTTTCGATACAGACGCCATCGGCTATCACGGCTACGCCGTTGATTTTTCGCGCACTTTTCTCTGCGGTACCGACAGGGCCGCTGATCAACAAAAACATCTCTATCGGTTGGCCTATGATCAATTAAACCACAACGTTGATCTTTTCCAACCAGGCGCGGAGTTTGAAGAGATTGCCGACAAGGCTTGGCCAATCCCAGAAGAACACCGCCCCTACTCCTATTATTGCCTGGCCCATGGTCTCGGCATGTCAGGCGAGTACCCTAATATCCCTCACAAGCAACCCGGCGTACCCTACCCTCTCAAAGGCAGGCTAGAGCCCGGTATGATTGTTTGCGCAGAATCCTATGTCGGGTCAGCAACCAGCCAAGAAGGTGTAAAACTAGAAGATCAACTATTGATCACTGAGAACGGTCCAGAACGCCTATCCCATTTCCCATTCGACGACCGGTTGTTGATGAAACACTTATAAGTCGCGATTTCGTGTCAAATTTGAAACAGCGCAGACCCAACCTGCTGTCACTCCACTAAACAGCTTGCCACAATTGCCTGCCTTGTCTAAGTCGGCGCGCATGAACAGTAAAATAGTAAAAACAAGCAAATTTCTCTCCCTAATTCTAAGACACAAACCAGAGACTATCGCCGCCAAACTCGATTCCGAAGGATGGCTTTCAATCGACGAGCTGATCGCAAAGTCCAAGACGCCACTCACTCGTGAATTGATTGAAGAGGTTGTCGTTACCAACGACAAGAAACGTTTCACCATTTCTGAAGATGGCAACTTTATCAGAGCTTCACAAGGCCACTCGATCAACGTTGACCTCCAGTTTAAAGCAATCGAACCGCCTTCAATTCTCTACCATGGGACAGCTACGCGGTTTCTCGCATCAATCCTCAAAGAAGGCCTAACGCCCCAAAACAGGCAACATGTTCATCTCTCCGCGACGAAAACCACAGCTGTCGCTGTCGGGAAAAGACATGGAAAACCTGTCATTCTAACCATTGACGCAGCGAGCCTCTTCAAAGGCGGACAGGAAATTTACCTATCCGAAAACTCAGTCTGGCTAACAAATGCTGTTCCGGTTTCTGCCATTAAGGTTGAAAGTTAGTACACCTCTCTTGCTATCCGGTATCGATTGTTTAAAGGATTCACCCAGAAAATAGCGCTTCAACTAAACGAGTTTTGAAGCACGTGCATCACTCAATAAGTTGATCGCTAGGTTCTCCAACGAGTCAATAAACTGCTTCCTGCTTTTGAATTTCCTAACGTCTTGAAATACTCGAACAAGTCTAATCTCATTAGGCGCGTCCTTTTTCCCCTCAAAAAACTCTTCTTCATACTGCCGGAAATGATCAAGCTCAAGATTAGTATCGTTTGTTCTGCCCGGCCATTTTGCAATTATCCGAAAGTTACTGCCATCAATTTCTTCCAATGACTTAAGCAACCAGGTAGCACAGGCTTTCGCTTTCTTATTCTCGGGCGGGAGAAATTTAAACTGGCAAGAAATTGAACAAGCTTTCAAATCAGCAGTCACCTCTAATTCATGCTTAGGCACTGGCAAACTATACTTAGCAGACATTTGATAATCTTTTGTCAGGCTGTCACGATCTACTTTGGTACGTTCCTTTAAGTCCTTTTTTAGTTTAGTAGACAGTTTCAGAGGAACTCGTTCACCGCACACATGACCAAGTTTCAAACTCAAATCTCTTGTTTCCTGCTGCCAAGCATTAACCACCTCAGCCACACCTTTTGTGTTGGCGTTGAATCCGGTTGTAGTTTTCGAGAATTCAACGAACTCGGGCCACATTTTTGGCATTTGGTCAAACGTCGAAACGCCACTATCGCTTTCAGAAAAGAACCTTAGCAACTCACTGATCAATGCCGTTTCAGCGTCGTTTAGGCTCTCCTCATTTTCTAAAAACAAGTGAGTCTCTGCTACAATATACGCCCACGGAAAATGATAAACCTGCCGACCTTTTCGTCGATTTGATGCAGCATGATAAGTCAGTTCGTGCGGGTTCGACGTGAATTCGTTGGAAATAGAGAGAACAGCGTCAATACCCAGATTCTGTGCCAATGACATATAGTCTTGCATTTGGTCGGCTCTGACAACACTGGAACCGCATTTAGCTTCAATGAACATTGACCACTTTGTTGTGCCCCGTTCACAAATGACCAAACCATCCGGTCGTCCAACATGCTCTCGCCCGAGCTCAAACACAGGCTCCATAAAGCTAGAATATTTAGAAATCTTTCCTGTATTGTAATTCACATTTTTAAGAATGAAGCCACGGTAACTAGGAACGAGCTCAAGCGCCGCCATAAAAACGGACAACAATCGTCGTTCTGGTTTCTTAAACGATGGGATTAATTGGGCCTTGTTTCCCTTGTTCTTCAATTTTTTGAGTATGTCTTCCATTTTCGCCTCTCTCGTTTTTAAGAGAAAAAGACAAATCTGAAAATTTTTCAACTATAAACAGTCAAATAGCCAATCTTGGCTACTTATTAATCAGTTGATCCCCTGCCAGCACCTTTGCGGGATAGCGGTCACCGCGGTCTTTGCCAACCCAGACGATGCCTTCGTCGGTTTGATAGACCTCATAACAAGACCAGGCACCGTTGTCCCATTCCGAGCAATAGTTCAGGCCTTGCACATTCCATAAACCGTAAGATGTCGGGCGTTGACCGTCAGCGTAGGCCGTTGTGCCGTCCGCCAGAAACAGCTGGCGAAACGGAGGTTTACTGGCCGTGCCAACGGCAGTGTTTCCGGTTAAGGCTTGTTTAATTTCCTCGCCGGTCATGCGGCGTTCTTGCAAAAGTCGCTCACCTTTAAGAACGCGGGCGGGATAGCGCACTTCGTTGAGTTCCGCGGCCCAAACAATGCCTTCATTGTTTCGAAAGACCTTGTAACATTCCCACTCACCGGCGGCCCAAAGTGAACAATAGAGATCGTCGCCAGTTTTCCAATTGCCGAGGGAAGACCGCTTCCCCTTCTCGGCATAGACAGTTTCAAAATCTCGGCCGAAATACTGTCGATAAGGCCATTCGGGGTCCCAGGAGACTGCCGTATTTCCAATCAGGACCTCTTTGATTTCCTGATTGTTGAGGCGAACTTCCTCTGCTGCCTGCGCCAAAGAAATGAACGTCGAAACCAGAAAGAAAAAACTAAGTGTTAGCAGCCTCACGTGCGCCCTCGTTGGTCAGTATTATGACTGTCCAATCCATCGAAATGGTTGGCTCGCCATTAACTGCTGCTTCAAGGGAAAAGGCAAGATAGCCGCGATCACGTCTCTTTGATGAAGATCGCTTTTCAGTCAAAGTGACCGTCCCTTTCAGATCTTCGCCAGGATGCCAAGGTCTGAGCCAGCGTAAGTTTTCAATGCCAGGCGCTCCAACGGCCCAAGATTTCAGCAAGACGCTATTACAAAACTCAAGGAAACAAAGCACTTGCGTCTGAAAGCCAGACGCTATCAAACCACCGAAGTGGGTTTTGGCCGCTTCTTCCTCATTCAGATGAAAACGTTGCGGGTCGAATTCTTTCGCAAATGCTTTGATTGCTTCGTTGGTCAATCCGGGCACGTCAAAAGGAAAGACATAGCCCTCTTCAAAATCCTCAAAGGTCTTCTTACCGTCGATCATCAGTCCATCTCTTCCAGTTCATCAATGAAGCGAGAAAGCAGAGACAAGCCTTGATCCCAAAAGTTCGGATCGCTGGCATCAAGGCCAAAGGGTGCAAGAAGCTCTTTATGTCCTTTTGAGCCACCGGCTCTCAACATATCGAGGTACTTTTCGGCAAAACCCTCCTCAGCATTCTCATAGACTGCATAAAGAGAATTCACCAAACAGTCGCCGAACGCATAAGCATAAACATAAAACGGAGAGTGGATGAAGTGAGGTATGTATGACCAAAAGTTCTTATACTCATCATCCCAACGGATGGCTGGCCCAAGGCTGTCTTCCTGAACCTTCAGCCAAATCGAACCAATGTCCTCTGGCAGAAGCTCTGATTCTTTGCGGGCGTCATGCAGAGCCGTTTCGAACTGATGGAAAGCGATCTGGCGGACTACCGTGTTGATCATGTCCTCCACTTTCCCTGCCAACATGATTTTACGATTTACGGGATCTGTTTGCTCTGCCAGCAATTTACGGAATGTCAGCATTTCACCGAACACCGAAGCAGTTTCGGCCAAGGTCAACGGCGTGCCCGCCATCAATGCTCCCTGTTCGCCTGCGAGCACCTGATGAACACCGTGCCCGAGTTCGTGAGCCAACGTCATCACATCTCTTGTTTTGCCTTGATAGTTCAATAGCAAATAAGGGTGCGCCGAGGGCACGGTCGGGTGGGCGAAGGCACCTGGCGATTTACCAGGACGTGTTGGAACATCAATCCAAGCATTGTCAAAGAACAGTTTACCAACGTCTCCTAAATCAGGAGAGAATGCATAGTAAGCATCGAGCACTTTTTCTTTAGCTTGCCCCCAGGGAACCAGCGTCTCGTTCGCTGTAGGCAAAGGCGCGTTACGGTCCCAATACTCCAACTGTTCTTTGCCCATCCACTTGGCCTTGAGAGCGTAATAGCGATGGGCCGTCTTTGAGTAACCGTCACTCACAGATTTCGCCAAAGCGTCTACTACCTCATCTTCAACTTGGTTATCCAGGTTCTTCGACGACACCGGGCGTTCAAACTTACGCCAGCGGTTAGCGATTTCTTTGTCTTTGGCGAGCGTATTGGTGATCAAAGTGAAGAGATTAATATTGTCACCCAAAACTTTGCCAACCGACTTAGCGGCTTCTTTGCGAACCTTCTCATCAGTGTCACTGAGTTTGCTCAGGACGACAGCTGACGTTAGCTCTTCCCCTTGGAATGGAAAACGTAGACTCGCCATGGTCTCATCGAAGAGGCGGACCCACGCACCCCGTCCAGAAACTGACTGCTCAAGCAGAAAAGCCTCTAGCTCGTCAGAAAGCTGATGATCTTTGTAGGAGCGAACCTCAGACAACCAAGGTTTGTAATGTGCCAACTCTGGTACTTGTAGCTTTTCTTGGTATTTGGCTTCGTCCAGGCGATTGAGTTCCAAAGTGAAGAACAAGGTTTCAGATGAAATCACCGTAGCGCGCTCTTTCATTGTTTGGAAGAACTGACTGATTTCCGGGTCCGTCATGTTTCCTGCGTGTAACAAACCAGCGAAAGACATGATTTTGCCAAGGCCGTCACTCAGAACCTCATAATCACGCACGGCTTTGGCAATTCTCTCGCCCCTCGCCCGTTTCAGCTTGCCCTCAAAGCGCTTGCGAAACTTGGCCGCTTCCGTCTCCAGTTTGACGAGATCGCGCTCCAATTTCTTATCATTCATTCCCTTGTAGAGATCTTTCAAATCCCAAACCGGAAGAGTACCGAGATCAGGATCTTCAACGGCTTTAGGCTTAGCCGGTGCAAAAGAACGAACGGATTTGGAAACAGGAAGCATGGATTTTCTTTCATTGCCTTGTCAAATTGAGCCCTTATATGTCAACTAAGCCTTAACTTGACAATGATCGAATGATCAAGATCGGTACAAAGAGTTGTGAAACGGGGAGAGCAACATGGTCGCTATCAACTATTCAACCGTGGCAAGCTTGCCAGCGATGTTTTTTGAACAAGCAGACGACAAAGGTGAAGCGCCTTTTTTGTGGGCTAAGGAAAATAAGAAGTTTCAGCCGATCAGCTGGCGCGAAGGCGCTGAAACAGTCCTGCAATTGGCGGCTGGCTTACAGGAACTTGGCATCAAAGCTGGTGACCGCGTTGTACTCGTTTCTGAGAACCGCCCAGAGTGGTGCCTTGCAGATCTAGCCATTATGGCCACGGGTGCCATCACTGTTCCAGGATACACCACCAACACAGTGCAAGATCACACGCACATTCTGAACAATTCCGGCGCTGTGGCAGCCATTGTTTCAACAACAGCGCTTTCCAAACGAGTCTTGCCAGCGGCTTTACAGGCCAAAGCCTGCAAAACAGTAATCTCGATAGAGGAGCCTTACGAAACCAAGAACCTTCGCGGGCTAAAGCTTGAAGATTGGTCAGAGGTCATTGAGAATGGGAAGGGTGCGGAATCGGCTATTCGAGAACAGCTTGATCGCTTAGAGAGAACCAACACAGCCTGTATTATCTATACGTCTGGCACAGGTGGTACTCCCAAAGGCGTCATGCTTAGCCATGGTGCCATCATTTGCAACTGTATGGGTGCTCACGACGTGTTGGAAGAAGTTGGTCTCGACCAAGAAGTCTTCCTCTCATTCCTCCCCTTGTCACATGCCTATGAGCACTCCGGTGGTCAGTTTTTCCCAATCTCCATTGGCGCAGAAATCTACTACGCTGAAAGCATTGAAAAACTGCTCGACAACCTAGCCGAAGTTCGCCCGACAGTGATGTTCTCGGTCCCTAGGCTGTTTGAAGCCATCCGCACAAGAGTCCTTAGAGGCCTGAAGGATCAATCCAGCTTCAAACAAGGACTGTTTGAGAAGACCCTTTCACTTGGCAAGAAACGTTACGAGCAAGGCGGACGGTTGGGCCCAATTGATGGTTTAGCCGACGGCATTCTGGAACGCCTGGTCCGATCCAAAGTGAAAGATCGCTTTGGCGGGCGGCTCAAGGCTTTCGTCGCTGGCGGCGCAGCTCTGAACTATGAAATTGGCCTTTTCTTTGAAGCACTGGGTCTTCCCCTCCTGCAAGGCTATGGTCAAACAGAAGCAGCCCCGGTCATTTCCGTCAACCGGTTGGGTAAAGTTAAACTCCACACTGTTGGTCCCGCCTTAAAAGGTGTCGATCTCAAGATCGCCAATGACGGGGAAATCTTAGTCCGTGGCGAACTGTTGATGCAGGGCTATTGGGGCAACGACGAAGCGACGAGACAGACACTCTCGAAAGATGGCTGGCTTCATACCGGCGACATCGGCCAGTTGGATGAAGATGGCTACTTGGAGATCACCGATAGAAAGAAAGATATCATAGTGAACGCAGGCGGTGATAACATTTCGCCAGCACGTGTTGAAGGACTGGTCTCGTTGCAGGAAGAGATCGGCCAGATCATGGTATATGGCGACAAGAAACCGAACCTAGTGGCGGTGATCATCCCAGACCCCGAGTGGTTAGCAGCCTGGTGTAAAGAAGAGGGCCTCGAAAACACCCTCACTGACTTGGCCAAAGAAGAGAGGCTACACAAAGTAGTTGGGGCAGCCATCTCCGCTTCTAATCAAGATCTCTCCAACATTGAAAAAGTGCGGAAATTCATCATCGGTACGGAAGAGTTCACAACAGACAACGAGCTCATGACGCCGTCAATGAAGATCAGACGGCACAAAATCAAAGAAATCTACCAAGACCAGTTGGAAGCGCTCTACAAGAAAGGACGTTAACGGCTTTGTGAGACGGCTTTGATTTCCTGTCTAGTTTTTGAGACAGTAAGCTGTGTTCAACAAAAGGAACTCAAATGCTTAACTTCCGTCTGATTTTCGCGTCGTTCACGATTTTGCTGCTGGCTTCAACGAATCCTGGCATGGCTGATGAAGCAGGTATCGATAAACACGCTGGCTATTACTACCCCAGTCCTGAAGTATCATCCGAGTACCTATCAAGAGGGGCACCTATCCCAGAAGTTGGTCGCACGGGCCGCATCGCCTTTATCGTCGGCTTCGCAACGGGTGAAGAAAAGCTAGGCTATGAGCGCCCTTGGGACATCTTCGTTAAAGGGTCTGAGGCTGAAAAACTCATCATTGTCGCGAAAGAAGATGGACGCCTCAATTGTAGAAGTTCAGACCTGATCTGACAGTTTCCGGATTTTGATGCGGTGTCTGTCGGATCAAATTCAGTTTATGAACTTGGCCTTCCAGATTTCTTTGCCCTCTATCATTGTCTCAAATGGCGTTCTTCCGCAACATCT
>CAJQQZ010000027.1 GCA_905480575.1 uncultured Alphaproteobacteria bacterium
ATGAACCTGGAACACGTTTTTGGCCAAATCTAATCCGATTATGCTAACTTCTGACATGGACGTTCCTTTTTGATAATGGTGATCACACCATTATTGGCACAAAGATGCCGATAAAGGGGCGTCCACCCCATCGCTTACTGACTGACCTTCATGTTGCCTAACCTCTTCGCCAACTTCGGGGCGAACGAGAAGGACGTCGGGTCCATGCTGTTGATCACAACGGTATCAACCCTGTTGGCGGTCTATTATGCGGGCCACATCTCTGATCGGTTGGGGCGTTTAGCGACACTGGGCTGGGCCTGTTTTTCGATTGCGGGCGCGCTGTTTCTCTATGGCTGGTCAACCGCATTGAATTGGCAAATTGTGCTGGCCTCCATTCTCTTAGGCGCGGGTTGGGGCCTCACATATTCCTTGGGGCCAGTGGTTCTAACCCGGATCACCAAAGCCACTGAGCGTGTCGGGAATTTCGCACTGCTCTCCGTCTTTGTCATGGCAGGTTTTGGCCTGTCACCGGTGATGACGTCCATGATGGAAAACAACGGGCTGACGACGGCTGATGCTTTCTACGTCACGGCGGTTCTGTGTGCGCTTTCGGGGCTGATTTTCTTTGTCCTCATTGGCCCCATCTCTGCGCTATCACTCGCCCAAGGCACAGAAGCTAAATCGCGCCTGACTTTGGCTTCAATCGGAGCCATCTTTCGCTCGAGAGCAGCACTGCCGGTCACAATGGTATTCTTGGGGGCCAGCGTCTTTGCGGGCATGAGCAACTTCCAAACCGTTTTCGCCGAAGCACGGGGCCTCGATTACTCGCTGTTCTTCTTGTTCTACACGTTCACTGTTATTGTGTGCCGCTTTCTGTTGGTCCGGTTTAAAGGCGGTAAGCGTCCCTATCTAACGATTGCCGCCCTGCAATACATCATGGCCGCCAGTGTTATTCTGTTCATTTTCATGGGCAGCAATGCCCCGCTCTATCTGCTCGTCGCCGTCTTGTTTGGCATAGGATATGGGGCCTCCTACCCTATCCTGGTGGCGATGGCCGCGAATGATGCTAACAAGGATATCGTGCCCCAAACTTTGCAGTTTTTTGCTCTGACTTACTTTATTGGCATCTTTGCTTTCCCACGGATTGCAGGTTGGTTGTTGGTTGAAAGCTCAATGGTTGTTTTGCTGGTTCTGGTCGCTGCGATGGCCTTGCTGGAAGCCACGTTGGCGGTTGTGAGAGCGCTAAAGCAGTAGTCGTGCCAATCCCATGAGGCAGAGCGCGACCAACAAAAGCAAGCAAGCACGTTTGTAGAATTGCACCAACGAAGGGCGGAACAGTAAGGTTCCGAGGCCGACACCAATCAACAGGAGCGGCGTAAAAACAAGCGCTCTCCACAAGGCCTGGATTGTCATCACTTGATAAAACAAGAGGAAAATCAAGGAGGTAAACATGCCGATGAACAGGAACATAACCAGCGACGCACGCATGACTTTGGGCTCTTTACCGCTGACCAAAACATAGAGCGCGACAACCATTCCACCAACCGAAGCAAGGCCACCGGCTAAACCTGCCACAACACCACTGCCGTAGAGGCCAGGGTTCGTTGCTAGGAACCTCGGTCGAACGTTTGCGACTTGCGCCAAGGTTAAGAACAAAATCACCAGCAAAGCCACCAACTTGGAGGTATCCGCATCAACGGTCGTTATTGCCAGTAAACCGATGGGAGTGCCGATCATTGAGCCCAGGACAAAGCCCCAAACGATCTTCATATCGGCGTCTTTCATCCCGCCTCTAAGCGTGACCACACCTGCGATCCCTTCCAAAACAAAGCAGACCGGAATCAGTTCCACTGGCGGTATGATGGTTGTGATCGAGGCCATAACAACCGCAGACAAACCGAAACCAGCGAAGCCACGCACCATTCCAGCTGCCAAGACAACAGCCAAGGCAATAGCGAGATGTGTCGAACTTAGATCAACAAAAACAGCGAGATCAGCGAACAAAGCAGAGCTTTCCAAGAGGGGCTAGTGAGACAAGGCCTTTAGGTTAAGCCGCTCGCCGGGTCAGAACCGTGACGAGAGACAAAGCCATAAGTAAAGCACCACCACCTTTCGTCAAGCGTCCGAGTATTTTGGGCGATTTAAATCGCTCCCGCATAGAACCGACAAAGAAGGCCCATGCGGCTACATTGACAGCGGCCAGCCCCACAAAGGTTGCGATCATAATGGTCATTTGCGGTGCCAACGCACGCCCCGTGTCAAAAAACTGTGGCACGAACGCGATGAAGAACACGATTCCCTTCGGATTGAGTGCCGTGACCACATAGGAACTCCAGAACATCTGTTTGTTGGTGAGCCCCGCTTCGGCCTCCTCCAGCGCCAAGGGCTTTGGCTTTGAACGCCAGAGCTGTATCCCCAGCCAAAAGAGATAAGCTGCGCCGCATATTTTTAGCGCCATAAACAGGGTTGCCGAAGCGTTTAGCAAGGCCCCGGCTCCCAACAGTGAGACTGTCATTGCTGTGAGATCACCCAACGCGACACCAGGGACTGTAGCGAGGCCCGTTCTTTTGCCACCGCTCAAAGCGTAAGAGACCACGATCATAATCGTTGGCCCTGGAATGATCAAAAGGACAGAGGTTGCGATGAAAAACGTGAACCAAATTTCCGGAGCCATAAAGATCCCTATTCTATAGGCGCTAACAATTCCAGAGAGGTAACGATTTGACGAACACCATGGGAATGATCTTCTTCAAATACATAACCGTCCTCTGCCCATTTGTATAAAGAACTAACATCGATCTTGGCGCAAGCAGGTCGAACAAACCTCTTGCGTGTACTTCGATTAAGTCACCGGGTTTAATGCTATGAAATCCGCCGTGTCCATCTGTCGGGTCTTCCAGCTCTGCCGCTGTCAGTCAGTCGGTTCCATTACATTGCCAACCACCGTGCTACCCAGATTCACCGGAAACCGAGAAGCCAAAACCGTTAGTAACTTGGTTGTCATGATAAATCCCTTTCCTAAATTCGACGTTCCTATTTTTCATTAGCTACCTCTAAAACGCCGGCATCAAGGATGCCAGAGCCTGCCACATTTCACTTGCTAAGTTCCTAAGACTGAGACAGTGTTAACTGGATTTTCAACGGATTATTTAATGCAAGAAACCCCAGAACTCCCGGCCCGGTGGCGTGATTTATTTGTTCCTGGCCACCTAACGCAAATTGCTGTGCTGTGTCTGGCTCTGTGGTTGCATGCTAGTAATTCGATGCTGACGGCCACAACGATGCCAACAGCTGCTCTGGAAATTGGTGGTTTGCACCTCATCTCCTGGACATTCGCGCTCTACCTCATGGGATCAATCGTTGCCGGTGCTACAATGGGCCTGGTCGTGCTGAAGCTTGGGTTGAAGCGAACAATGATCCTCGCCACATTCGTTTACTTTGTCGGCAGTGTTATTTGCGCGGTGGCGCCGTCGATGCCAATCATGTTGGTTGGTAGGATCGTCCAAGGCTTGGGCGGTGGCAGCCTTGTCGCCTTAGTCTATATCGCCACAGATCGGTTTTTCTCAAATCGCCTTCTCCCCAAGGTCATCGGACTAACGTCTGTTCTATGGTTAACGGCAACGCTCAGTGGCCCTGCTATCGGGGGCGCTTTTGCTACAGCCGGGATCTGGCGTTGGTCCTACGGGTCTTTTGCAGTCCAAGCTCTGTTTCTGATCGTTGCGATTGTATTCCTTGTCAAAGAGGACAAGAAAGACACAAGCCCTCAACCAGCAAAAATCCCCTTCATACGACTGTTTTGGTTAGCAGCGGCTATATTTTTGGTGTCCCTGGCAGGGGCTGAATTCAGCCTGTGGCGATCACCGCTTCTGGTTTTCCTCGGCTGCTTAGCTTTGGTTTTCTTTCTAGTTAGGGACAGGAGATCATCGGACAGCCGCATGTTCCCAGCGGAGGTTTCCGATCTTCGCTATGCGATTGGCAGTGGCTTGCTGATGACCTTCGTCTATTGCATTTCGCTTATGTCTTTCCTCGTTTACGGCCCACTCATCTTGATGGAACTGCATGGGCTCAATCCTTTGATGGCTGGTTATGTTGTTGCTGCTGAATCCGCGGCCTGGGGCTTTACGGCTTTGATTTTTTCCAACGTTGGCTCCAAAGGCGAGAAATGGGTTTTGCGAGCGGGTGGTATTACCATTTTTGTTGGTACAGCCATGATGGCTTTTGTTTTAGCAAGCGGCCCAGTTTGGCTGATTTTGATCGCTGCCGCAGTCGGAAACGCCGGAATGGGCATGATGTGGGGCTTTATCATTAAGAACGTGATCAACAGCGCCAAAGCGGCAGACAAAGAGCGAGCCTCGACGGCCCTACCCTCTATCCAGCAGATTGGGTTTGCACTGGGTGCAGCTTTGTCCGGGTTGATTGCCAACTACATCGGCCTGGGTGATGGCCTCACCCAAGAAAATTTACTCTCGGCGTCGTTCTGGCTCTTCACCGCCTTCTTGCCTTTGATCGCGATTGGCAACATCGCCGCCTGGCGCTTCACCAGGCAACTAGACCTTCCCTAATGCTATAGCGCGTTCACGGTTAAGGATATAAAGGCCTGCGAGAATTGTGATCGAAATCCCCACCGCCGCAAGACCATTGGGAAGCTCGGAAAACAGCAACCAGCCAAAGACTGCTCCGATTGGAATCTCCAAGTACTGCATTGGGGCAAGGGTCGCCGACGGTGCGAAACGAAGCGACCAGCTCATCAAAAGATGCCCGGTAGTGCCGATAAAACCGACACAAACCAAGAGCCAGATCTCTTGATTGGATGGCATAGAGAGCGACAAAATCTCAAATTCGTGCTGAGCCACCCCAATTACAATGATCAACAGCACTGACCCTATAATTCCGCTGTTCGCTTGCAAAGAAATCGGGTCGATCTCCTTGGCAATCTTCCTCGTTACGAGCATGAAGAAAGCAAAGATGAAGGCCACTGCCAAAGGCAAAAGTGCCGGCGCGCCCACTTCAGAAAAACTCGGCTGAATAACGAGCAGAGTACCAATGAAGCCAACAAAACAAGCCGCCATGCGTCGTGTCCCGATCTCTTCATTCAGGAAAAAACGCCCTAAAATCAACATGATAAAGGGCATAACAAAGGCAATGGCGATAGCATCAGCCAACGGCAAATATTGGAGAGCCGTGAACATTATCCCGATGCCCAGGATATGAAGAACAGTCCTCAGCACAATCCAACCCAAGAGACGCCGCGGTGCCGTAAAGCTGCCGCCGAACCAAAAAACAAGGGGCATAAGAAGCACGGCTTGCGCCACGAACCTGACCAGCAAGATTTGCCCGACAGACATCCTCTCCCCTAATACCTTAGCGAGGCCGTCACCAAGCGGAGCCAGTAAGCAAAAGCCAATCATCAGCATGATGCCCAAGACTGGTCTGTCTAGAGTAAGGCCATTAGCGTCTTTACCGTTGTCACTCACGGAAGCTGTCTCTGCGTTAACCGCTTCGACAGGATAAGAAATCTGCTGACCATCATGACGGCTGTCACGGTTAAACCAAAGGCCAGGCCAACCCAGATTCCTTCCGCGCCATAGTCCCAATGAAAGGCCATGAGATAACCGCTGAGGGCGCCAACCGCCCAATAGCCGGAAGCCGCGAGGCACAGGGGAATAAAGGTATCCTCCATTCCCCGCAGAGCTCGGGAAGCAACCGCTTGTAAACCATCGCCTAGTTGGAAAAAGGCTGCAATGAAGAAAAATGCCGCCGCATATTCAATCACAGGCGCTGTCTCAGGAGAAGATGTATCCAGTAAGTATCTTGGGAACTGTGACCCCATCGTCATGTAAAGAACGGCAGCTAGCGACATGTTTATTGTTGCCATCCAGAGGCTCAAAACCCCTGACCGCCTTGCAGAAATGGGTTCATCACGTGCCAAATGAAAGGCAACTCTGATCGCGGCGGCGTCACCCAACGCCATGGTGATCATGAAGGAAACACCGACGAAATTGAATACGATTTGATTTGCCGCCAAGGCGTTCGGGTCTAGTGCCCCCATCGACAAAGCAACGAAAGCAAACAAACCCGCTTCAAACATGGCGATAAAACCAATGGGTAAGCCAAGGCGTAAAATACGCTTCCAAAGCTCCCAATCAATGATCCAACTTCTGGAGAAAATAGCCAAGCGCTTGAATTCTTTATGGAAGAAGCAATAGACACAAATGACCACGAACATAAAAGAACTGACGATCGTTGTCGCAAGCCCGGCTCCCGCGACATCAAGATTAGGGAATGGTCCAACACCGAAAACCAAACAGTAGGATAGGATTGTTTTGAGCAGAATTGCGCAAACCGTAACGATCATGACAGGCAAGGTTCGTGAAAGTGCTGCCAAAAAATCCTTCATGACAAGAAAACAAAGTCCGGGAACGAAACTCCAGGCCGCAAAAGACAAATAGCGATTGGATATCTGAATAACCTCTGGGTCTTGCCCGAGTAGAACTAAGAGTGGTTCCAAGTTAAGGAGGAACAGAATGACCGGTGCCGAGAGCAACAAAGCAACGATCAAGCCCTGACGCAACCGGTGTGCTATCGCGGCATTGTCATCACGCCCGTTCGCCTGTGAAATCAGAACCCCAACGATAGACAAGGTGGCCACCGCAAGAACCGACCCCTCAAACGCCAATGTACTAGAGAGGCCGACACCTGCCAGTTCGATTGGTCCCAATCGGCTGATGATAATCACATCCACGATAAACATCGCCATCTCGCCCAGGTAGGCAATCGCCAACGGCCAAGCAATCTTTAACAATGCCAAAGATTCCAGCAGGTTCACCTGTTTATTTTGAGACGAAAGCATGGGAAGGGTTTCCAGATCTTTCCTCCCTGCTAACAGTAGAATCCTGAAGAGGCCAGCCTAGACTAAAGCACAGGCTTTTTTGGTTGGCTTCCGTGCTGTTTAAGGCACTATTCATTACCGATGCCGTTAGCCAAATTTCTCCACAAGCCTAGAACTTCAGCTTGTTTCCGCCAGTGCCGCCAGAGCTGGGAGGGCGGGTCTTTCGAACACAAGCCTGCCCATCTTTAGGGCAAGTGCTATGGTTGCAGTTCCAGATGCCCCGGTTGGTGCCTGACTCAACATAACAGCCACAAACACAGACCTTGTCGCCACTTTCAGTGCGGTAAGTTTGGAGAGGCTGGTCTAGTGCGAACAAGGGTGACGTTTGTGCTGCCAAACCTACTGAAAGTGCAACAGCAAGCTTAAGAAAAAATTTCATTGGTTCCTCCAAAAAAGTTCCAACCAATCATGGTTCCCTGGGCATTAAGAAAACAGTACCTTCAGTCATAAACTGACGTGACTTTCGGCACTTAGATTGGCTGTGCTAACCTGCTAGACTTCAACAAACCACTGGAATGCCATTTGCGAAATCTCGAGCAGGATAATCCCTTAGAGGAACTCACAAGAAACCTCATGGTGCTGCACACCTTGGGCGCTTTCGTGTGGTTAACCCTTTTGGTTTTGCTGTTTGTTCCTGCTTTTGGGCTTGTCTCACAAAAGGCCTTACCGCTCGCGATCGGGTTTCTGCTCTGTCATGGGGCGCTCTTTTGGTATTTCCGGATGAGGAGAACCCAAAACCGAATGGCGCTCAATGAAGCAGACAGGTTCACTATCGCCGCGTTGTTTTTAACCTCTTTGTTGGGGGCCATTTTTGTCCATCATCCGGCGGTCTTAGCAATCGCGATGATTTCAGCACCACCCTTAGCGCGGTTCTCATTCAAAAGCCGGGTTGTCTTTTTGGCGGTGGGAGTGATTTTCCAAGCTTTTGCCATTCTCTCTTTATGGAAGCTTCCGCAAGCCCTCGTCTTTCTGGCGGTCCAAACTATTATCCAGATCTTCATGATCGAGATCGTCAATCGCTTGATCGACAGCTTTTTAACTCGAAGACAGTTGGTCGAAAAACAAGCCGAGCTGAGATCGTCACAAGGCCTGCTCACCACCCTCGCCGCTCAAGCGGAACGCAGCCGCATCGCGAGAGACATTCACGACATTGCTGGCCACAAGCTGACGGCCCTTTCGATCAATCTAGAAGTCTTGGAAACAAAAGCTGAAGGGAAAGACAAAGAGAAATTAGGGCAGTTACTCGATCTATCCAAATCAGTCATGCAAGACGTGCGAAATGCAGTCCATCACCTAGAGCTGGAAGGGTCACTGGACATTGAGAAGGCTCTTATTGATTTAGCTGAAAATCTGTCGACGGAATCGATAAAGCTGCAATTGGAACCTGTTGCCCTTACATCATCCAGGAAAGCGGGAGCCTTGCTAGCTGTGGCACAAGAAGCCGTCACCAACGCTGTGCGTCATGCACAGTCGACGGCGATCACCATCAGCCTTAATGAAAAAGCGAACTGTGCGGAATTGAAGATTATAGACAATGGCATTGGGGTCGATACAACGACAGCAAACAAAGGCATGGGTTTGAAGGGTATGCAGGATCGGATGGCCGCCGTTGAGGGGAAATTTCAAATCCATTCTACACCCGGTAAAGGGACAAAGATCACGGCAATTTTGCCCCTAAGGTCCACTGCCAAAGGAGAAAACCAATGATCTCCGTCCTCATAGTTGATGACCAGGATATCGTCAGGGAAGGCATTGCCGCCTTGTTGGAATTGGATGAGAGGCTGAAGATCTTGCCACCACTTTCCAGTGGCTCAGAAGCTTTGTCTTTTCTTTCTCAGTCACCCGTCGACGTTGTGTTGCTTGACATCAGAATGCCGGGACTTGACGGAATAGAAGTCCTTAGGCTGGCAAAAGAGAAGAAAATAGGCTCGAAAATCCTAATGTTATCAACCTTCTACGACGGATCTGCTGCAAAGGAGGTATTCACACTTGGGGCTTCGGGATACCTGCTGAAAGATAGCGGCAAGGACCAGCTAAGCCGGGCGATTATAACTGTTTATGAAGGTGGTTTCATCATGGATGAAGCCGTAACACAGGCCCTAAAAGACGAGATAGCTCCCGCTGTATCCAAGCAGGCCCCACAGACTTTCGCGGAACTTCTGGAACCACTCACCAAGCGAGAGGCGATTATTCTGGCCTATCTCGCACAAGGGCTCAACAATCGGGAAATTGCCGCTGCGGTGCTTTTGTCTGAAGGTACAGTGAAAAACTATGTCTCGACCATTTATGCCAAGATGGACGTGGACAGCCGAACAAAAGCCGTCGTGAAGGCAAATTCTTTGGGTTTGTTTTAGTCCCTTCACCTGGGTTCAGGCTTGGCTATTTCTTGCTCTAAGTAGCGTTGCTCCGCCTCGTTTTTTGTCAAAGAAAGCGCGCGCTTGAACGCAATTAACGCCGCCTGTTCACGCCCCGCCCGTCTCAGCATTGCTGCTCTAGCGGGGTGAAAAGGTTGATAGTCATCGAGCGTACCGTTCTCCTCCAACTCCGCAATCGCGACCAAACCAGCCTCCGGACTACAGGCGTAAGAAAGTGCAACCGCTGCATTCAACATCACCACTGGGGTGGGCAAGAATTCGTAAAGCCGCTGATAGAGCAAATCGATTTCCTGCCAATCTGTTTCCTCAAAACAGGACGCACCGGCATGAACAGCGGAGATCGCGGCTTGCACCTGGAAAGGGCCAACGCGTCCACGTGTCAGGGCAGACACGAGCAGTTTCGTTCCCTTTTGGATGAGGCGATTATCCCACAATTCCCGGTTCTGCACCTGCAATGTCAAAAGCATTCCGCTGTCATCGACACGAGCAGGCCTTCTCGATTCATGCAGCAAAAGCAAAGCGTGGAGCCCAGCGACTTCTGTATCTCCCGGCAAAAGCTCTTGCAGGACCTGACACAAACGAATGGCTTCCATAGAGAGCTCTGTCCGCAACAAGAGTTCACCTGACGTCGCTGTGTAGCCCTCATTGAAGACGAAATAGATGACCGACAAAACGGATTGCAAACGCTCTGCCCAGGCTTCCGGCCCCGGCACTTCATAGGGTATGGCCGCTTTACGGATCTTGCGCTTGGCCCTAACGATCCGCTGTGCCATGGTTTCTTCGCTGGTCAAAAAGGCCCGTGCGATCTCACTTGTTTTCATCCCGGCAATCGTTTTGAGCGTTAGGGACACTCTTGCATCCTCAGAGAGGGCGGGGTGACAACAACAAAAAATCAACCGTAACCGCTCGTCTCTCAAGGGCTCATCGCGAGCAGACCTTTCCATCTCATCTTTCTCTCGCTGCTCGGACTCGATTAATCTTTGGAGTTCACCTTCATACCTGGCCGATGTTTGATTACGCCTGATGCGATCAATCGCCTTACGCCGGGCCGCCGTCAGCAGCCAAGCACGCGGAGAATTCGGTGTTCCTTGATCTGGCCATGTTGCGAGTGCCGACAACACGGCATCCTGCAAGGCATCTTCCGCCAACTCGAGATCCCGCAGATGAACCAAGAGTGAGGCGAGCACCCTGCCCCACTCTTCACGAACAACCCGCTCGACAGCATTTACCGGTGACGTCATAGCAACGGGTAGCAAACCATTGCGTTAGTTCATAACCATAACCGGCCGAACTTCGACAGAACCGTATTTGGCACCTGGGATTTTTGCGGCATAGCCAAGAGCCTCATCCAAGCTTTCACAGTCCAAAAGATAATAGCCTGCCAGCAATTCTTTTGTTTCTGCGAAAGGTCCGTCGGTCACTGTCTTCTGCCCATCGCGAATTCTGATCGTTGTTGCCGTCTCCCGCCCTTGCAATGGATCACCCGCAACAAAAACACCGGCTTCCTTTACTTCTTGCGTGAAAGAAAAATACCCCGCCATCATTTCTCCGAACTCATCAGAGCCCTGTTCCGGGTAAAGTTCCTCGGCATTTTGAATTAACAACATATACTGCATCTAATATCTCCTGTTCGTTATGACCTCAAACTCAAGGTCTCACATGAAAGACGATTGAGATCTTGTCTTTTCGACAATTCTCGAACAGTTTAGGCACAAAAAAAGCGTCGTCTAGCTCTTAACTTTATGTTTTTGAGGGAGTAGTTTCGCTTCCAAGCCTCGCAAAGGAGACAAATGTGACGAAGACAGGTTTTTATTGGCATGAAAGTACCTTTTGGCATTCAGGTGGCAACTACGCATCACTCGTGCCTGTGGGTGGTCTGGTCCAACCAACCGCCATGGGCGGGTTACCAGAGAACCCTGAAACCAAGCGCCGGCTGAAAAACCTGATCGATCTCACGGGCTTGTCCGGAGAACTGGACCTGCTTGACGCGGAACCCGCCACGGAGGAAGATCTGCTGCGCGTTCATCCACAATCCTATTTGAGCGAATTCAAGCGCCTAAGCGATGCAGGCGGCGGGGAGCTCGGTCAACGCACACCCTTCGGGCCTGGCGGTTACGAGATTGCCAAGAAATCTGCTGGCCTGGCCAAGGCGGCACTTGCTTCGGTTCTTTCGGGCGAACACCGCAATGCCTATTCTCTTAGCCGTCCACCGGGGCATCACTGTACGCCGGACACGCCGATGGGCTTCTGCCTCATGGCCAATATCCCAATCGCTATCGAGGCAGCGAAAGCAGCCGGGTTAGCCAAAAGGTTCGTCGTCATCGATTGGGACGTCCACCATGGCAATGGCACCGAGGCTACCTACTTGTCGAGCTCCGACGTCCTAGCGATTTCTCTGCACCAGGAATACAACTACCCACCCAATTCAGGGGATTCAGACGTAAGAGGTGAAGGTGAAGGCGAAGGTTTTAATCTCAACATTCCATTGCCACCTGGTTGTGGTCATGACACCTATGTCCGCGCTTTTGATCGGATCGTGGCGCCTGCCGTTCGCAACTTCAGGCCGGATGCTGTCATTATCGCCTGTGGTTATGACGCCTCAGATGTCGACCCATTGGGGCGCATGATCCTGTCCGCTAGAACCTTCGCGGCGCTCACAGAAGGTGCCATGAATTTGGCGGAAGAACTATGCCAAGGCAAACTCATGATGGCACATGAAGGTGGGTACTCAGAGGTCCACGTTCCTTTTTGTGGTCATGCTGTTCTACAGCGGATGTCAGGATCCAACATTGTGGCAGAAGATCCATTCGAGCTTCGCATCTCCGGTCATCAACCGACAAAGCGTATCCAAGAATTCCAGAATAACTGGGTGGATGATTTAGCGGACTATTTCGCAGGCTGAGCTCCGGTAGCCGCACTAAAGAACAACAACACCCGACTGCTTGGCTTCATCTTCGGGTTCAATATGGATCGTAACAACGGCACCCTGAATTTCGGTTTCGAGCTTTTGCTCGATCCGGTCACAGATGGCGTGGGCATTGCGGACGGTAAACTCACCGGGGACCACCAGATGGAAGTCGATGAAGATAGCTTGTCCGGCTTGACGCATGCGAAGTTCATGCGCTTCCAACGCGCCGTCGCCCTGCTCTCCGATGATTGCTCTGATACGAGTGACAATCTCGTTTGAAGGTGCGGCATCCATGAGCCCGCCCACAGAATCACGGATCAAGACCCACCCTGACCAAAGAATGTTGAGAGCAACCAAAAAAGCCAAGATGGGATCAAGTACTGCGATACCAGTTAACTGGGCAATGATAACGCCTGTAATCACCCCCGCTGAAGACAAAACGTCGGCAAGCAAATGACGACCGTCGGCACTTATCGCGGGAGACCTGTGTTTTCGCCCCTCTCTAATAAGAACCCCACACCAAACGGCATTGATGACACCCGCTAGACAAGAGACCGCCAAAGCCTCCGCGCTCAATTCAAAGGATGTCGCGTGCAAGTAGGATTGATAGGCCTCATAAAGTATAGACAACGCGGCCAGTACAATAAGCACGCCTTCGAAAACCGCAGAAAAATACTCCGCCTTGTGGTGCCCGTAGGGGTGTCCTTCATCCGCTGGCTTGCTGGACCAATGAATGACCGCCAATAACATCAATGCAGCCACGACATTGATGACGGTTTCAAGGGCATCTGAATAGAGTGCTACAGACCCCGTCCAGAAATAGGCGAGCCCCTTCAACCCCAATACAACAAGAGCAATGAGAAGCGATCCAAAGGCAAGTAAGGTCAGACGTGACATGGTCATCCCTTTAGAGATTCGCATTGTTCAGGTCAACTTGTCTACCCTGGTTGAGGCACTTTGCGTCGCATCTATTAGTTCGAATTTCCTCGAACCGATAGGGCAAAATTTTTTATGAGGTAGGGAAGAACTCAGCAAGAGACCGTATCAGCCAATCAACCCTACTTTTGTTAACGAAACAACGGATCTCTCGCCCTTCGGTCGCTTGATTTATCAGCCCGGTCTCTCGTAACAGATTGAGGTGGTGCGTTAGGCTTGATGCCGGGACGCGAAGGCTTCGCTTTATTTCCCCAATGGTAAGTCCTTCATCCGGTTCAAGTGACAACCGCTCCAGGACCGACAATCTTGTACGGCAAGAAAGTGCGAATGACATTTTCCTGATAATCTCGATTCTCGGGCCAGGTATACTTGATGGCGAATTTGGCAAAAACATAAGGTTGAGCCTCCTAAAAATGGGAGGTTTACACAAATATATAAATCATACCATTATGGGATAAATTTCATTTTGCGAAAAATATTTGTAAGTGGTTGGTAAAAAATACCACACCGGTGTGTAACTTTCGACAAACTAGTTCCCTATTAAACTAGCATTAGAGAAAGACTTCAACTAGTCCGATTTGTTCACGCCGGATTTTCAGTGCTGGGAGTAAACTATGTCGCTTACGGAAAGTTTGAAGAACCATCCTCTCTCTCTTCCTTTTGTTAAAGAACGATCTAAAGATTCTGAATTCCATTTCTGGTCAGTCACAACAAGCGGCGATTATCGGCAAGATTACCAATTAGGTGAGCTTTACGCTAAGAAAGCAATCGCCTTCATGCACCATAAACGCCTCCCCGCTGTACTAAACTGGATCATCAGAGACATGCCCCCCGATTACAGTGCTGTTGAATTAGGATTTCTCAACTATATCGCCACCAAAGCAATCATAGGGCACTTATGTTCATGAACGACAGACAGGTATCCGTTCACATTCAAACGAAATCACACGCTTCACTGCCTATTTTTTCTTAGCGCTGAGCCTTGTCGTCTTTGTTGATCCTTTTCGCAGGCGGCCTCAAACGCAGTATTTGCTTTCGCCACCTGCCACAAGGTATCGTCTGTGTCTTTGACACTGGCATGAATTGGCAGAAAGGGATCAAGGGCAAAGCAGGTCGTTTGTGTCGCGAATTTCTCCGCGTTGCTTGAGCAAGCAGCGCAAGTCATTGCCAGAGGGACTACCCAAATCATCAATCGCATCGTTTACGTCCTTTAATGTTTCAAAATGATGACGTGCTAACTTTTCTGTCTGCGCGTCTTCTTTAGAGCTTCGCCCACTGAGGAAAACCATGCCCAAAAGCAATAGAGCACTCGCGCCCAACAGGGCTTTCATAATTCTTCCCCTTGTGCTGAGCAGAGAGGCAAAAAGGCTTATCAGCTGGATCATCTGTAACCCTTTCTATTGTCGTCGAGTCTGGCATAGAGAATGAGCCCTAACCCCACGACAGCAGTGATAGCCAAAACTCCAAGTGACCATTCTGGCAATTTCGCGATGATGGATTCACTGGCTTTTGGCACTATAGATTTGCAGGTTTCCAAGATAACGGCGGGAGTGGCCAGAGCTGTCCCTTGGCCTGTGCGCCCAATCAATGGTTTCGCTCGAGGGGGAATGGGCTGAAGGAACAAATCCTTCTCATACTGGCGCCGGCGGACAAGACCCGAGATTTTCTTGCCACCGGCATGAACCCAACGGTCAAATTCGTTGGCAGCACCAACATAGTCACCGGCGTTCAGCAGGCGAAGCAGCGTTGATCCGGCCAAGCCGCCGGTATTAAAATCGAATGACAGCAAGGCACCGAACTGGTTTTCATTGAGCGGCACTTTGGCCAAACGTTTCACACGACGTGCGAAGTTTTTGAGGTCAAAAACCAAAAGGCGCTCCGCCTCTTGTTTAGAGATGGAACGCCCTTCGTAGACGGTACCGTCATTATGGATCAGCCCGGTATGACCATAGCCTATGGTCCAAATGGGTGGGTCTGCTATCTTGTCGAGGTAGGCGGTCAAATGAGCTTCTACACCGCGCCCTTGCGGATACCACTCTGACCCCTCACCTGCTTCGAAATGCTTGATGAGAGCTAGGGTTTGTTGGTTTGTGTTCATTAGACTGCATTTCCACTTACGTAGATAAATAGAAAACAACGCGGCCCGAAATGGGTTTTGTGGTCGCAGGTTCGACGGCTAGTTGAAATTCTATTGTCCCGTCTGTGGTGGATATGTGACTTCCTACCTCTATCAATTGAAGCGGGTCCGCCCCAAATGCTCCGTCACCGAAATTGATAGAAGTGGTACTTCCTTGTGCAACAACACTGCCATCCAATTTAAGGCTTACTTGAGCACCTTCCACACCAATGTTTTGCGTAACTCTAGCGGATCCAAAGAACAATGCATCCCAGGTTACTTTTTGTCCCGACAGAACATCGAACTGAATTGTATAGGTTTGATTATTTGACGTATTTGCATTCGTTTGGAGGGCGCCTGCTATTTGTCCAAAAGCCGAACCGCCCGTCACTGGGCTTACCGATTGCTGTAGAGTTTCGAAACCGATGACATTATGCTCACCTGTTTGTTCATCAAAGACAAGAAACTTGCTTCGATCGCTGAGATCTAGTGGGTATTCAGGCAATTCTCCAATCGACAACTCAATTTGGCTCGATTGGCCGTCTCCCGAAATCCCATTTCCTGACATCACTGTTGTATCGACGTATCCAACAATGTAATCTCTGTATCTTTGCCATGGTCCATTTGGGGTACTAGGCTGGTTCCCCGAATTATTTGCCTGCAGAGATCTCCAGACTTCCTCATTCCATTGTACTAACGCTCCTTCAACGTATTCCGTCGTAATGTCCCATTCTGGAACTCCCCTCTCATTAAGGTGTGCCTGAAAAGCAGACGTTCTATTATGGAGCCAATTGAAATTTTGGTATGTTGGAATTTCTGCCACCCAGCCCAACTCAACTTTGCCATCACCAGGATTGGCTCTTTCACCACTGTTTGCCCATACTGACCGCACGTCAGGTTTATTCACCATAAAATTTCTCCAAAAAAAAGCCCGGCAAAACCGAGCTACATCTAAATGCAAAAAGGCCTCCCCGAAGGAAGGCCTTTTCAGAACGACTATTCTAATCAGATTAGAATCTGTACATCCAACGGTTGTCCAAGACAAGAGATTCTGTCTCAACACCAGCATCGTCTGTGTTTGAAATGTAATGCAACTGACCGATGATTGAGTACTGTGGCATTGGTGACCATGTCAATGAACCTGTGGCATAAAACTGATCTTCGTTTGTCTTTTCAGAATCAGCAACAGAAGCGCCAACAAATGCAGATAGGTTATCACCAGCTGGGAAGTATGCACCAGCACCCATGCCGAGACCTGTGTCACCAGCTGAATCAACGATACCACCGAGGCCTGAACCACCGTTTGAATCGAAGTAGTTAGCTGTTACGAATGCGTCTGCAATACCAAGTGAGAAGCTTGCAGCACCACCAACAACAACGTCACCGTCTTCTTGAAGACCCAAAACAGCAACCATAGAAGCTGGACCAGCAGAGAACTGAGCGTTAGCTGTGATATCGAAGAAGTTGTTACCAACGTTTGAGACACCAGTAGCCTGATCTTCAAGAGCAACAGCGAGCTTTACGCCGATAGCTGATGTTGTGTAACGCAACTGCTGTGTACGACCGTAGTTGTTACCGAGTGATGTATTATCACCGAAACTCCAACCCCAGTCAGAAACGTAAGGTGTGCCTGTGCGAAGTAGTGAGTCTGTCTGACCAGCAAGGATCGGACCAACTTCACCGTAAGCGTGACGAATGCGGAAATTGCTGTTAGTGCCGCCGAAGTCACCTTCGATGCGTGCTCTGAAAGCACCCATTGCTGTGTCGCCGTTAGCTGTGAAACCGAAACGTGTGTAGTTCTGTGACATGTACAGATCATCGTTTGAAGTGTTGTCGTCGTCGATGATGTAATAGATGTCAAGACCTGTACGGCCATTGAATGTTACTGTGAAAGAATCGCCAACTTCTGGACCAGAAGCGAAAGCAGGAGCGGCAAGAGCTGCAACAAGAGCAGATGTGCCGAGAAGCTTAAGTGTTTTCATTTTTTTGTTTCCCCTTTAACCCCTAACCGGCTTAAGGCCAGGAGTTAGGTTTAGACTCAGATTTAAGATACGGATTGTTATTAGGATAAGGGCTGCCGTGCCTCAACATCAAAGTATTAAACTTTCGGCCTTTCACCCCTACCGTGGCAAATGAGCAACGCTGTGTCTTCTGTGCACAGGCTATGAATCGGGGGTAGAGATTGATTCTCCCTAACTTGGGCCCGGAAGAATCGTTTTAGAGGCCAATTTGGGCGAAATTGACGGCTTTCCTGCTAGAATCTAGAATCCTTGTGCAAATTCACCTTCATTGAATGCATGGGCCTTAGGATGCCCAACGAATCCAAAAGGTGTTTCATATTGCTTGAGTGATTCGATCCTGACCCCTGCTGGCCTCGGGAAAAACTCATTATTTCTGAGTAGGGAGCGTTCTGCTGACGGTAGTCTCTGGCCGATTTCCACATGAATCACGGCGCGTTCGTTATAATCATAAGTGATCATGGCAAATTCAACGCCGAAAACTTGCTCTAAAGCAGAGAGGAATTCGTCTTCCGTCGCTCTCGTCATGTTTCTTAAGATCTGCGCGCAGATGAATGAGCGAAACTCTCCGTCACTCATAATCAAGTCACAATAGAGCGGCTGATCCGAGCTACCTCTAAAGAATCCCTGATTGAAGGCCTCAGCGGTTGGGTATCCAAGAAAACCGAAGAATCCCGCTTTCTCTTCGCCGTTTTCAATGACACGGTTTACGCCGAGTATTTCGCCAATCGTGCCTAGCTGTCGGCCAATCGCGGTGTCTTTGTCAAATGCCAGGAACATCTGGCACAGGGCTATTTCCAGAACTTGGCGCTGGTTAGCCTGCATAGACAACCAAGCTTTCAGGTTGTCACTGCGTTGGTATTGGGTAATCAGTCGACACAAAGCCAAACTGACATGATCTAAGCATTCAGTCTTCATTGGATCGCCACCGTGATGTTATCCGCCGAAATGCTAGCGACTTCGTCATACGACAGGTCCAAATCAGCCGCAGAAAACGTGGAGGCTGACCGCCCAATCTGTAAGTCGAGCACTGTATGGCCCGCCACAGAGTTAATAGGCGTAAAGAAACGGGATCGACAAATGGTCTCTCCGACACCAAAACCTGCCTCTCCCCCATAGGGAAAGGTGCCATTCATATAGCTGACGATGGCATCTATAATGTCGGCATGACCGTTGGCCGGGAACCTAGCGTTGGTTTTCAGCTCGACCCGCACATAAACATCTACCGCTGTTGGGCGAACAAAGCCGATTTCCCGCTCATATTCATAGCGCGTTAGAACAGGAAGCGCGGTTGAACCAGTGCTTGCAATGCCAACAGGCACTTTTGCATAGATGGCCTCTGCAACGTCCTGATCCTCGCCACCGATAACAACGGGGCGGATGGAATGGGGCGGTAGGCCATTAACATCGACATCGGGGCCAAGGTTCTCGTGGACAAAAACGTAACTAACGCCATCAACATCCGCGATTGCGGCATGGATAGAATCGATAACGTTAACAGCAGAGATACCAATCGAACGGCGGCGGCGGATTCTAAAAGCTTCATCCGTTTCCCTAGGAGTGCCAAGAACAGCGCTTGCCAGGTTAGAGGCTTCTGTCCATCCAGCCACAGTTGTTGAGATCTCAGTAATCGTTTCAGGGTCGGCAGAAATTTCTCCAACAAGCTGAGCCTCAAATTCTGCCTCGACTTCACCGCCAGCGGGTATTGTCACATCAGAGATAAGGACAAAGACAGGCGCTTCGCCAAGATCGGGGTCAACAACACTGGCAGCAACCAATGAGCCAGCAGGAATTAAAGTTCCAACCTCGCCTTTCAATGTAACAACCGCTTTGGACGGCGTGCCTATCTTCCTTGTAATACCATTCAGTGAATAAAGGCGGTCTTGCGCGGCACCCGTGACAACGTCGGGATTGAAGGAGTTGTAGACAGTCTCCGCCAGCTCCCACAACAAAGCGGTGCCTTCTGCGCGAATGCCGACATCTTGGCCATCGGGGCTGTCCGGGGACAAAACGAGGTCTTGCCCGAAGGCCGCGCGCATCTCCTCTTCAAACTGTTCTTGAATTTCTGGCAAGCGGGGCCGAGCGAAACCTTGGTAAGTGACACCATACTGAGACATGTGACGACTTCTATACCTTATATATAAGAGAGATTTTGGGGGAGAGGTGGCAGCGAAGGCTCAATCAAGGCCTCAGCTGCGCGCCTAGTATTCCAGGATAATCGGATCTTCACAAAAAGTGGCAACAGAGCCGGTCAAATCAGCGGGTTCATTATAAGGAATGAAAATCGGCTTAACCGGCAAAGGCGGTGGCGTGTCCAAGAACGCGACAACCTCTTGCCCCAGATCCGGGAAGTCGCCCAACTGTACGTCAACCAAGCTGCCGTAGATTGATTCAGCAGAAAACTAAACATACAGGCGTCGCTCCAGGGAGTTATAATCCAGAGAGAAGGCGGTTAGTTTTTCCACGCCCTCTGTTTCCAAGATCACCCGTTTCATTTCGCTTTCAACGAACCCTTGGTCCATCGGCTTGCTGAGGATGTCCTGAAACCATGGCATCCCTTCCCGTTCATCCAGGAACCATTCTTCTTTAAAGACCAACAACCGGGTTTTGACCCTTTGGGCCACTTCTTCGAGGTCGGTCAACCTGCCAGAGCGGCCATGAGACTGATAAGACTTCCAATATATATCGTAGAACGGGTACTGCCCGTCGACATTATCATAGAGCGCACGTGCTTGAGCCATTTGCGTTTCCTATCTAGCCTGAGATTGCTGTAATTTTGGATTTAACCGAATCAAGTGCCGCGATAGTGCCGCCAGTCAAATTCCAGGCCCCGGCACTGGAACCGGAAGCAACCTGCGTTTGAGCAGCAATCAGAACGTCCAACAATTCTCCGATCACAGAAAAAAGCTCGTACTGCTCACCGGCCATGCGGAACTTACCGCCCTGTTGCAACTCCATGGTGGTTTTGCCATCCCTGCTTCGAATCTGCATATGATCAGCGTTAAAATTCTCGACTTTTTTATCTTGGCTAATATTCGCTGGCCTGAAGGAAGAGTCAGATAAAGAGTGATATCGCTTCTCTTCTTTACTGGTCTGATCGTCACCCTTCTCTAGGTATTGGTCTGCCCCAGTTTGGTGTGTCGTGACGATAACCTGGTCACCCTTGGTGATGGGTTGGGTGATATGAAAGTTGCCAGCCGTGGGCATTTCATATTGTACCTTCATCAAAGGTGGCATCTTCATCTTGGAACCATCAGCCAAGGTCTTGGTGATCTCAGGTTGGATTGTTGCGGTTTGAGTTTTGGGGTCGAAATCAACGATCGTTCCTGGCACGGTCGTGTGCTGGTTTGACAAAGCTGATTCAATTCCGGCTCGAATGGCACCAGAAAGATCATCGCGGTATCGTTTTTGTACGGCCATTAGAAAGGTTCTCCCATGATCACCGTTTCCCATTCATTAGAATGGGTATCGCCCTTGTGAGTAATCTTCGTTATTTTGTAGTGACCGGAGGCTTCCGGTTGCCTTGAGATCACTTGAACAGCACGGTTCACTTTGATCGCGGGGTTCAAGAGAGAGCGGACAGTAATCTTGCCTTCCTCCTCAACCTCCGGACTGCCGATCATGCCGGTTTGTTCGGAAATGACGAACAACTGTCCAGGCAAAGGCTTGTCATAGGGTGCAGCTTCAAACTCGCCGTCCTGGATCGACCAATGAAATCCGTCACGCGCGGCAAGCTCGTTTAGAACCTGTGGCGCGGAAGCGAAGAACGATACGGGCTTCAGCCGGTCCTTGTCTTTCGATAGCAATGAGATATCGCCCATCTTTATATTAAAGGACTGCATTGGCTTCACAGCTCGCTTCACCAACTCCTGGGTCGTGGCGATTTTGTTGTCTACGGTCTCAGAAACAAAGGCTTTGCGGTAGCCTTCGCGACCATCCTTAGCGGAAATGGTTGAAATCCAATCCGGTGATTCATAACGATGTTTCACTTCATGGATCTGGCCATCAAAGATCAGTCGAGCATTGCCAACATAACCAGCGATCAATTGGATCTGCTTATATTCTTCCTTGAGTGCGGCCCGACTGCCAGGATTAAGGTTATAGACCTTTATCTCGGCGCTGTTGGGCTCGCCATGCCGGTCTTTATCTATTGAGAAAGAGGTTCGAAGTTGGGTTGTGCTTTGCCCGCTCCCCTGCCCCGAGATGGAAAGAGATGCGACGCGTTTATAAAAAGCTGGCATGATTTCTGGGTTGCCCTACTGCTGTTCTACAAAACTTTTTGTTGAAATTTTTCACGAGTACTCCCATGTGGAGAGAGTAAAAAATAAGAGGAATAAGAACACATGAAAAAAAACCATCCGCTGTTTTACTTTTATAGCAGCTCTAATAGTCATGGCCCCGAGCGCAAATGCGCTAGTCATAACCGAAGAGCCAGGAGCGCAGCTCGTGCCATCACGAGCTACATTCTCTCGGTTGCCAGCAAGTGAAATGAGTCGTTCACTGGCCCCCATCTTCTTAGCCAGCGCATTCTGCAAGAAATATCATCGGGATGTTCGCATGTTCGGTGGCGACACAGAGATGAAACTTCGCAAACGTGCATTGGCCGAAGGCTGTCTTGGAAAAAAGCATAAGTCTAAGAAAAAGCCAGCGGCCAAGGCGAAAGCGAAGAAGAAGACGAAATCAAACAATAGTTTCTTCAATTCAACTTCAGAGCCTAGTCCAATTAAGCGCACAGGAACAACTGTGACCTTCAAAAATGAGAAGCAGCTTTGCGAATGGGCAAGATTCCAGTTCTGTTACCGTACTCCCGGCCAATGCGATTTTACGGCCAAGCTTAGAAAGCAAGTACGCCAACAGGCAAAAAATTGCCGCTCAAAAGGCTACTGGTAACCACCCAAGCCTGAGCAGAGCTTCCTAATCAAGCATCGAAAGTTGATGCTTACATTTGTTGGCCTCCGAGTTGGATCACAGAGTCCTGACAAACGGAACAACAAGACGAAATCAGACAGAGTTAAGTCCTGTCCTTATCAATAGTGGACTAAATACGACGGGGCGCGAGCCGCTTGTGCAATAAGCGGCTCAACCTCACTTGCGATTGCTTCCGCTTCGGCGGCGAAATCGTCTCGTTCTTGCGGTGTGAGGTAGAGCAATTCGACCCGCTCGCCTAAGTCCTCCAGCTCATTGGCATCAACACCTTGCCCACTTAAATCATGAGCGACGAGCGCGCCGAAGTCCTGACCATCAATCTGGAGCGCGTATTGATGAACCAGGTCCGCACCCAGCGCGATCTTGACACCAGCCAGCGCCACCGCATCTTTTCTATAGATATCAAATGACCAGTAGCCACCGCGGCTGTTGTAGCGAACAAAGATGTCATACTTTGTACCGTCCAAGGTCACGCGCGTTTCTTGGGCTGGATCTTGGGTCAAAGGAATAATCTGCATGAACCGAACCTTTGTTGAGGAGCTTTGCTTAAAAGACAGCGCTGGCGATAGAGAAAGCGCGTTTGATATTGATTCTGGACGTCGTGGATGACACGGTCCGGAGTAATGATGAAGTCACGGAGGCCGTCAAAGCCTGTACCTCGCCTCGCCGTATGGCGAATGACGCCAGATTGCGCGCCTGTCCAAACTGGCGAGCGATGGAGGGAATTGAAAATCCACCACTGCCAACCAACAACAACTCTTCACAGGTTGCCGTGAAATTCAACACTTGATCGGTGTCTTTATCCTGGCTGGCTTGCAAGTCGGTGATCAGCATATTGGGATATGATTGAAGCCCCGTCTGCAGAGTGAAGGGATTGCGGCCACGTTGCAACGACTTAATCGCCGCCCAAGCCGACAGTGACCGGGTGGCCCCCGTGCCATTCAAGAAGTCAAAGCGTCCAACACGAAGGGAGATATCAGACACACAGCCCTCAATCGTGACCTTTTGAGGCTCGATGATCGCATGGTCGTTAACGTTAGAGCCGGACTCAACCGGGTTCGCCGTGATACGCAAACGCGAGTTGTGGCTTTCTTTGATAACCGCATCCAAGCGGATACCGCCCAGCGTCCGTGGCCGGGTAATATATAAAGGATGTAGGGGCATAAATCTTTCTTAGAATAAGAAGTGCTAATTGGGGAGAAGACAATGGTGCCACGGCAATGAACCGTTAGCCTATTTCCAAACATTGTCTCAAAAGTAACAAACCCGGGAAACTGACCAAATCGGATGCGAAGCTCACTCTTGATTGTGACGCTTCATAGCCGAAAGAAAATTCAAACCAAATTGTTCAATGACGACGGTTTAGGTCCCGCTCCCTATCCGAAATTGGGATAGGCGCTAGCGAGTCCTGAAAAACTATTCAGAATCGTCATCAGGCAAGGCTAACCAGCAGCTGAGAATCCAATCGGACATGAGAGCAAGTAGCCGATCAAGTGCATGAATGCCACAGGATCCGACCAGCTTATCACCTTCCTTTTCAACAACCAGCCAGGAACTCTCCTGCTCGTCGTTTTCCCTGATCATTTTGAATTCAAGGTCTTCCAACTTCGTCCAAGCCAGGTCAACTTCGACCTTCCAACCAGGGCTATCTAATGTCTTGATTTCGACGCCATATTCACGTTCCCATTCACCGTCGCAATTGGCTTCGTACCAGGCCTGAATGATTGAAAGCGGTTCGGAACTGCCGGCGGTTTTTGCTTCAGACAGGGAGGCGTTCTCTGTAACCCAATCAGACATGATTTCCAGTATTCTATCAAGAGTGGGAGTGCCACCTGACCCAAACAAAACGTTGTCAGCCTTCTTAACAAACAGCCAAGAAGTTTCGTCTTCATAGTTTTCTTTAATCTCTGTAAACTCAACGCGTTCCAGGATTGTAGAGGAGAGATCAATCTCCACGGACCACCCTGGATTGCCCACGGTATCGATTAGGACACCATAGTTGTTCTCCCAATCACCATCGCAGTTGATTTCAAACCATCTCTGGATTCTGGAAAGAGATTGAAAATCCCCACCTTCTTCTTTTTCAATCATTTTGGAATCTCATTTCTGAATGCGGGGCGAACCCCACTTTTATTTTGCCCGCCTTTTACACGCCGAACTAACTCCCAAAAAACAAACCAGAGTCCAACTACAACTTTATTCAGGCGGAGATGCTCCACCTCGATGGGATCCGTCAGCCAAATTGACATTAAACTCGACATTCCGATCATTTGGCGAATCCCAAGATTTGCCAACGATTTCATTTTCGCTCACTGAGGTTATTTCAATTCCGTCCCATGATATTCTTTTAGTCAGCCACAAGAGCCCACTTTCATTATATGCAGCTATGTTCGTGTAGTCATAAAATAGAACTAACCCACGAAGTGGTACTTCTACAGCTCCAAAAACAGGGTAAACCTTAACGCGCGTGACCAACCTGGGGTTACACGGTGAAACAATGTAGCCTTCGCCTTGAGCTACAATAGATAAAAAATTTGGTCCCGGTCCTTCCAAAACAGAACATTCAGCACTTGAAGATAAGTCTCCGAAGGCGAAAATTCCGATCCAAGGAGTTTCGTTTGAAGGACAGATTTTAACTATCAATCCATCTTGCCCAACACCTAGTTTGTTTTCAGGGATAAAAACAACTTTTTTAGGCATTCCTGGCAATTCACTCAAAATTTCGTATCTAAAATCGCCCGAACTTTTTTTCCCATTTTGTGTCATCAATGGTCTTTTACCTCTTATCTGGTCTGAAAAATCTGTGAACAATGATTTCTGAGCGACCGGAGTTTGATGGTCTTACTCCTATTTCAAATGTGCCTGAACGTCCATTTAAAGTTCCACGCTTGGTGTACTGGGTGTAAGAATCACTAATTTTAGTTTTAGTTCCTTTAAAAATGCCCCCGTTAAACGACTCTGGGAAGTTATGATTAGGGTTTGGAGAGTTATCTTTTCTTGGATTGTCAGTCCTTCGATTTAACTCTCTGCTAGAGTATATTCTTTTCGGAGACGATGTAGGCTTCTTTGCTCCCTTAACAACTGCATTTATCTCTGCATCTGTCGATGGTTTTTTACCAGCGGCTTTTTGCTCGGCGCGGATCTGATTATTGAGTCTTTGTTGCTCCAGACGGCGTTGTCCAGGTGGGCCTTGGATTGATTTACCAGGCCCCATCGAACTTCCAGTTCCTCTTACCCGGTTTTGAGCGAGGAGAAGCTCTTCGTTTTGGTTTTGCGTTCCGCCATTGTTGGGTGCCGTCCCCAATCGGCTAAGAGAGGCGTTATCAGAACTGCTTTCGCCGCCGCTGGAACCATCGAACAAGCTCCTAGCAGTGGCACGCGCTACCTGGATGGCTTCTTTGGCTTGGGCCTTTGCGGTTATGAGAGCCTCTGGCAATCGCTGGATGCCGGCTTTAAGAACGCCAAACCTTGCGACCGCTTCCTCATCAGTGAACTGTTCATAGCCAGCCCGGCCAGAGGATCGGGCCTCATTAAGAGCTCTCAAAGAGAGCGTGGTTGGGTCTTTTGCGAGAAACTCTTGCAGACCATCGTTGGGGGCTTCGCGCTCATAAGAACCTTGGCCCAGGCTGTGACCCAGCGCCTCCATCATGTCAGCGATCTCAGCGGCTCCGCCGATCAGTTCGTTTTCGATCCGGCGGCACAACGCCAGTTCTTCTGGAGAGTTGGCGGTGATGGTGGTGCGAACGCTAGCAACCGCAGGACCGCCCTCGTCCTTGCGAGGATGGTGAATGGAGAGAAATTCACTGTTCTCCGCTGGTTGGTTGGGCAGGAAATAGAATTCCTCCCCCAAGCCACCGTTGGTCAGCTCAGAATTAGGACCCTCCGTTTCACTTAGTGGCGGCGGGACATCTGAAGCTGCATAGGGATCAGCTGAGCTATCCACATGCGGATTTCCAGCCGATGCATGATTGGAATCAGTCATGTGAAAATAACTTTTCAGGAAAAGAAAAAGCCTGTCTCTACGCGAGACAGGCCTGGTAAAATCTTAATCGCTTCAGTCAGATCGCAGGAGATCGTAGAGGCTCAAACTGAGGTCTGTCCTTTTTGCGTGACAGGTAAAACTAACTCTTGTTCATCAATCGCTGCCTAGCGGCGACGGCTTTCAATCATCTCCTGACCTTGATTTCCATAATTGAGCTGTTGTTGGCGCTTAGTGCGTCTTGATCTTTGGCCAAGAATTTCTTTAATGCTGACGGCCGATCCGGCGAGGGTTCCTCAGTGAATCAAGTTACGGCAATGATATAGACGCTGCGTAACTCCAATGAGTTTTTCGCTTTTATTCATCTGAATAAAGGCGACTAACTGTGATTGTTTCCAGCCGTCCGTGCAACTCCCAGACTTGGGCTCCCATTTCATCAAGATCCCAAACTTGCTGAACACCCCAATCAAGGTCAAACACATCATCGGGCTCACGGTCAGGCGAGTAACCTAATAATGAAAGAACCTCACCTATCTCTACTCCAATCAAATTTCTATCGTTAAAATAGCATTTCCCTTGGCAAGAGGCAGAGTCGACAACTCCTTCTTCTACTGAAACAAAAAAGTCGAACTCATCACTATCAAAAACTTGACAGCCGTCTACTTGCCTAGCTTGCTCCGCTTTTTTGAATTTGTAGCGTTGATGATCATTTGTCAGGGGGGAACCAAACTTCAAAAGACCAAAAGAGACCAGAGGGCGCCAACTCAACAATAAGCGATCGTTTTTGCTTAGTTCCAATGCGTTTCTCCCTTTTACTCATCTGAACAAGGGCCCCTAACAGAGATTGAGTACAACCGGCCGTGCAGCTCCCAGACCTGGGCCTCTATTTCATCAAGATCCCAAACTTGCTGAACACCCCAATCTAGGTCAAACACATCATCAGGCTTCCGATCAGGGCGATAACGTAATAGTGAGAGCGCCTCATCAATCCCCACTCCAATCAGGTTTATATCGTTAAAATAGCACTCACCTCGACAAGATACATAGTCGACAACACCTTCCTCTATTGAAACAAAAAGGTCAAACTCATCACTATCAAAGATTTGATAGTCGTCGCTTCCCCTAGGTCGCTCCGATTTTTTGAGTTTGTAGCGCTGATGATCATTTGTCAGTGGGAAACCAAATTTAAAAAGACCAAAAGAGATCAGCGGGCGCCAATTCAACAATAAGCGATCGTTATTGCTTAGTTCCAATGCGTTTCTCCCTTTTCCTTCTTTTGTGCATCTTTCCATATTCTATCAATCTTGTGTGCGGCGGTGCAAAATTAGTCCACGGTAGCGGCGGCATTGTGTTGTCGCGGACGGCGTAAAAGTCGTCCACTTTATCCCTTTCGTTTTGTCGGGAGGGTTTGAGGATATACACCGTGGACATCTATTTGGAAGTTCGTCATGCTCATTTCGAGGAAGGCTTAAGCAGGCGACAAATTTCTCGTGATTTTGGTA
>CAJQQZ010000028.1 GCA_905480575.1 uncultured Alphaproteobacteria bacterium
GGTGTGGCCATTGCCAAACTTCCCGCTATGAGGCTCGCGGTAAGCGTTAATCTCTTTTGACTTTTCTTCATGTTAAACTCCTTGAATCTCTTTTGACTTTTCTTCATGTTAAACTCCTTGATAACTGTTCGTTAGTTCTTAGTTCGAAATTCCCTCAATGGCTTCCACTGCCAGTTCGCGGTGTTTCCTTTATCCAGCTGGAAACGAGCTGCGGATGCTCAAGCATCACAAAATGACCAGTGTCCGAAACCAGTCGGATCTCAGCCTGAGATAAGCGGCCACGTATGGCGTCCAGCCAATGCGATGAGGGATGCGTTGTGACAGATTGACGAACCTCATTTTCATCCAGTGACGTTGACTGCAGGACCGTCACCGGGCAGGTGACGTGGTCCAGGGCAGTCATGAAGTCATCTCGATCCCATGCAGCCATCGCATGGTAGTAGGCCAACAAAGTGTTGGCTGAATGCCTGGCGGCCCGAGTGACAAGATATTGCTTCTGATTTCGATTCAGATTTTCAACCATCATCAATCCAATCGCGGCTTCAGCCCATGCAGGCTGACCAAGTTGCACAAGTTGACCCTTAAGACGGGCAACTGCTTTATCCGGATCTTCTGGTACGTTGCTGCCATCGACCAGAAGAAGTCGGGATACGTGCCCCGGCCAATGTGCGGCTAGTTCCAGAGCAATCCTCGCCCCCATGCTGTGCCCTACAAGGGTAAAGCGATCAAAACCGAGACCATCGGCCTCAGAAATAATCTGGGTCGCACAGTCTTTCAGACTAACCTTCCCTTCCAGGGGCACACCATCAGGGCTTCCAGGGAGCTTTGAAAGGCAAATACGCACATCGTCTGGCAAAAGAGATGTGACGCCGGTCCAATCTTGCCATCCGCAGCCCCACCCATGAACGAAAACAACGTTCATGGGCTTACAGAACCAAAGACCGGGATAGCAAGGCCCAAGCCAAACTTACTGCTGCACCAACGCATCAAACCGTTCCTGCAGCATTGCAAAATTTTCGACGTAGAAGGCTGAGTCGATCACAACCTGGGTTTTCATGTTCTCAGGTGCTGCGTTGTTCTTGGCGGTAAGCTCAGGTGAAATGATTCCGGTTTCGAATGCCTTGGCATTGACGGGGCCATAGGAGATAGCCACAGCCATGCGCGCCTGCGCTTCGGCCGACAGCATCTCGTTTATTACCTTCATTGCATTCTCTCGATTTGGCGCCCCTTTAGGCACCAGCAGACAATCAGCGTCCGCCGTAGCCTGGTTCCATGTGAATCCAACTTTCATCTGATCACTATTGAGGGCATCTGCGCGCCCGTTGCCAATCTGAATGATGTCGATTTCGCCATCCGCCATCAGCTGCGCCGCCTGCGAGCCACCCCTGTACCAAACCGTGATATTGGGCGCGATCTCTTCAAGTTTTCCAAAGGCCCGATCCACACCGCCTTCGCCATGCAGCACTGTATAGACATCCGCCGCGGCCACGCCATCCGCCATTAGCGCCGCTTCCAGCGCATGTGAAACCGAATTGAACATTGCGCGGGTTCCCGGATACTTCTGGACATCCCAGAAATCTGCCCAGGACTGCGGACCCTTATCGCCGAATTTCTCTGACTGCCAGCCAATCACGAGCGAATAGGTCAGCAATCCGACCCAGTCGCTGTCTTGAAGGCTCGCGGGGATACCATCTGTCGAAACGACGTCATAGTTGATGGGTTCCAACGCACCCTCATTCTTCAAACGGGCACAGTCGGAAAGCGCCTGTTCGGTGATGTCCCAGGCTACCGCACCAGCTGTGATCTGGGCGCGCACGTCCTTGATGCCGTTTGTTGTGTCCTCCTTGATAGTCAGCCCAAGCTTTTGCGCCGCAGGGGCCAGCATGGACTCTCGTAGCGCATCCTGGAACGATCCACCCCAGGAAGAAAACACAACCTCTCCTTCGGCGAAGGCAGGCGTTGCAATTGCCAGACTGCTAGCGACAAGGCCAGCTGCTAGCGACAGTCTTCTCTCTTGTTTTTTCATGTCGGATACTCCCTTGATTATTGTTTGGTTCCAGGTCAGTTTGATCTTTTTTTGAGAGTTTCATTAGACAAAACGTGATTTCATTTTTAAATACGCCATACATTACAACTGGTCAAGGATTCTTTTTACCCTGCAGGATTGAGCCTCCCGTTTTCGGAGCCTCAGTGCTGAGTGAAACGTCACTTATCGCCCCTTTGCTCTTCGTCTCTCTCCCTTCGACCTTCCGTATAAGATATCGAAAGCTGACCTTACCTATCCTCAAATTCATTGCCACCGTGTGAAGCTTTTTGGGGGACTGGACAGTACGCACTCTCACATTGGCTTACCGTTGATCAAAAATTTTGAATGGCAGCTTCTTTACAGTTTACGCCACTTGATCATGCCGCAGCATGCAGCACTTCGGGCTCTGAGCCACCATGCTGTGCCGCAGCGATCCGCGATGGCGTCGCGTACTGAGGCCTGCTTTTCGCTAGTCTTGGCGTTTTCCGCCTGAACTTCGATAAATTCACTGTGAAAGCCAATATTCACTGCACCGCATGACCTAAACTTGGGCAAAGAACCCCTTAACGCCTAGTTTAGGGAAACTCCCAACTTTCAAACCTACGGATAAATCAGGAAACAACCATTGTCAGAAGCCATTTCACCATGTGATTTTGCATAAGTGAGCGCGATCAGGCATCAGCCCGCGGATTTCCAGAACGAATCGAACGTTAGGCGGAAAATCAATAACTATTTTGAAAAATGGTGCCCGGGGGCGGATTTGAACCACCGACACGCGGATTTTCAATCTGTTTATCTATGTAACATCGGCAAAAGTCCGGGGTATCAAGCAGTTTCTTTTTGTCGGATGAGGTTTGGTAAGTGTGGGATATTGGGTGCGCCGGGATGTGATAGTCGGTCTCCAAGATAGTCCCAGAAATTAATTCCCAGCTTGG
>CAJQQZ010000029.1 GCA_905480575.1 uncultured Alphaproteobacteria bacterium
CCAAGCTGGGAATTAATTTCTGGGACTATCTTGGAGACCGACTATCACATCCCGGCGCACCCAATATCCCACACTTACCAAACCTCATCCGACAAAAAGAAACTGCTTGATACCCCGGACTTTTGCCGATGTTACGAAAAGACTTTATAACTTACTAATTTTATTACATTTTATTTTATCAAGGATTTCCGCAATGAAGCGCATTTTAATGGGCGGAACCGCATTAGGTGTTTTGTGTTTAAATATTGGTTTTGCAAGCCAGGCGATTGCTACATGCCGCAATACCTCTGAGAACTCACAGCCGGTTGTACTCTGTAACGGTGATAACTTGGCTGATGATCTAACATCACCGGGTCCTAACCCTTTTACGGTTCTTGACTCGCCGCAGAACAGAATTGTTTTCCGAGATCAGTTCGAAAACAATGGTCAGAACTTTGTTGTTAATGGACGAGATACATCTGTCGACACGTTGATATTTGAAGCAACGGCAGACGTAAGCCAGACCGCCATTTATTTATATGGCGGCGACGACGTTATTGAGATCCACAACGACGGCATGGGTAATTCGGCTCAGCTGAGCAATTCCACGACGATTGACGCGGGTGACGGCAATGACCAGCTGGTGAACAATGGTATTGCAAGCGACATTATTATGGGCGCGGGTAATGATACTGCGACAAACTCAGGACAATTGGATGATCTGAGCACTGGCTCAGGAAATGACATAGTTGTTAATCAGAACAACGCTCGAATGGCTGACGTCACGATGGGTGCGGGCATTGACCAGTTCATGAACTCTGGAACAATTGATTCGATCGTACTCGGATCGAATGGCGACGCGGATGACGGCGCCGATAGCTTCCAGAATGATGCTCTCGTCGAAGGAAGTGTGACAACTGGCGAAGGTGATGACATCATCATCAACGAACGCACAATCAACGGCTCTATTTTCGCAGGTAACGGCAACGATGTCATAACGCTAAGAAACACGAGCACTCAGGCGATCGTTCGTGGTGAGGATGGCGCTGGTGGTTTCAATCAGTTTGCGATCGATGGCGGCAACGGGATCGATACATTGGTGCTTGATGGAACGGTTTCTGGTCTGATCAGTGACATCAACACGGTCGGTAACGTTGAAACGTTGGTCAAAACTGGTTCAGGTATTTGGACAATCCAACAAAACCCTAATACAAGAGCGGCTGGTTCCGCTTCGTTCACGAATGGTGTGAATGTTCTGGAAGGAACACTGGATTTCCGACGCTTCGACAATGGATTGGTCCAGCATGTGATCGTCGTTGAAAGTGATATCACGAACTATGGCACGGTTGCCGGTGACTTGGCACTGGGAAATACAGGCTACACTTTTTCCAATTTGGTAAATGGTGCAGCTTCTGGCATCATCTCGGCTAATGTGACGTTTGGATCGGGTGATGACACTCTGATCAACAATGGAACTATTCGGCCTGCTCCAGGAAATGATCTTTCAGATGGACTGTCGGCCGGAGAAGGCATCCATTTAGGAGACGGTGATGATATATTTATCAATTCTGGCTATGTCCGGGGTGGTGTGACTTTAGAAGGTGGTGCAGACCGTTTTGTTATGAACAGCGATAATCTGTTTGGAGCGGGGACAGGTCTTGTTCTTGGCGGCGATGACATTGATACGATTGTTCTTGGCGGTTCTGGTGGCACTTTGATGCAAATTAACACTGCGTCTTCGGCGATTAGAGAGTTTGAATCTTTGGGAATTGATTCAACGGGCCAGTGGAACTTTTCTTCCAATTTGACACTGTCTAACGATATCACTGTAACGAACGGTACATTGTTGTTTGACTCGTCGATCTCAGCAGAAAACTTGATCTTAAACGGCGGTATTGCGCAAATCGATCGAGAACTGGACATCGACAACACTGTGACGGTTAATGGTGGCTTATTGACCATTGATCAGGGTGGCGTTCTGCTGACGCCTGACCTGATCGTAGGGCCAAACGGCGTCGTTGGCGGTAATGGTACGATCGGTAGTAATGTCAACGAAGTCGATTTGGTGTTGAATGGTACGCTATCGCCGGCAACAGTGGGCACAATTGGCAGCTTGGAAATCAACGGAGATCTAACCGTTGGCGCGACAGGTGTTCTCCATCTTGATGTTGATCCGGCGGCTGGGACCTCTGATCAGTTGATCGTAAATGGTGACATCGATTTGTTAGCAGGTTCGACAATCAACATTGATCCGGGCACGCAAACAATCGCAGCTGGCAGCTCATTTACTTTGCTTGACTACACAGGCACACTGACAGGTACATTCACAAATCAAAACCCAGCATTGATCACCTATGATCTAGTCTATGACACTGCGAACACTGAGGTCCTGGTCACTGTTAATTTGAACAACAACGCTGCGGGTGGCGGTGGTCTCACAGGAACGGAAAACCAGATGGCTGCTCAGAATCTAGCGGCAGCAGTTTTGGTAGCAGAGGGCGGTCTTCCAGGAGGTAACTTCAACGCAATTGCAGCTTTGCCAGCAGGTGCGGCTTTTGACCAAACACACTCAGAGCTGTACGGTGCACCCGTGTTTGCAATCCAGCAACAAGGCAATGCTTTCATGCATTCTATGAAGGCAAGAGTTGGCGACCGCGAGCATTGTTCAACCCTCAAAGGCTTCGGTCAGGAGAGTTGCCGTCCCACTAACTCAATCGCTCCAGACAGTGATATGTGGATCGACGTGAACTACCTTGCCAACGAACTTGATACTTCCCTGGCTTTGAACAGTGAGATCGACGGATTTGCAGTCTACGGTGGTGTGGACAGTCGCCAAGGTGGCACGACTTATGGTATTGCAGGTGGTGTTAGCATGTCTACGCTAACCGACAATCTCGGCGAGGCAGATACAATTGGATTACACATCGGTGGTTATTTCAGCCAACCTCTTGGATACTTCAATCTAGACGGCCAAGGATCCTATAACTTCGGCTCGTTTGATGCGACTAGAAAAGTGTCGATCCCTATGTTCACTGGCAATGGTACTGTTGAAAATGATGTTGGTCATCTCTCTGGTGATCTGCGAATTACTCAAGAATATCAAAATGGTAATGGCTTTGAGCTTCAGCCTTAAATCGGTGTCCGGTACGAGCGGATTGCCATGGATGGCTTCAACGAAGGTGGAACTCTGGGTAACGCAGCCTTAACGGTAGGTGATTTCGAATGGGAAGACACTTCTGTTTACGCGGCTCTGCATGCTCGCCGAGCCATGAAAAGCGGCTCTGGCCTTCTCATCCCTGAATTCAGAGTTGCTTACAAAGAGTCTTTGACGGATGACAACTACCAGTTCGCCACGAAGTACACGGCTTTCGCCACGGCTCCGGTGACGATCTATTCGGAGACACCAAAGTCTTCTTGGACAATTGGTGGCGGTGTTAACTACGAGGACGAGTTGGGTATGGTGGTCTTTGGTGACTTAGATTACAGCTTCTCTGACGTTCACAACGAACTAATTGCGCAAGGCGGTGTCCGCCTGCGCTTCTAATCCCCCGAGGTCCCATAGCTTTCTGCGCTGGCGAACGGGATTTACGGAAAACTTAGGGGTCGTACGTTCGTGCGACCCCCTTTTTTTTATGGGTAAACAAAACAATGTTGAAAAACAGTAACTTGAAAACTTGAAAATTTGTGCCTTTAAGGCCATATCCACAGAAATTTCCTGTTCCTGGTCTTGAACGAGCGAAACGCCGTAATTTGTCGATTGCTCATCGGTGGACAGCAAAGTCTGTATAGATTGATTTTTGCTTCTAGGCGGTAAAAACTCAACAAGGTGTTTCTGAGCTATGTTTCGTTCTTTATTCGTTGCCATTCTGATCGCGGCTTCTGTTTCAATCTGGATACTTTCTGGCCAATGGGGTGAGTCCAAAGCCGAGGCGGAAGAGATAAAGACCCCAGCGAAGTTGTCCGAAGGAGCAGCTACGGCGAGTGTCCGTGTGAAAGCGGTGAAGAGTGAGCCCTTCGTTGCTAAGTTAGAGCTCGCTGGACAGACCAAAGCTTTCCGAACTGTTCAGGTGAAATCTGAACTAGCAGGAAGCATCACCAAGATGAACATTGATCGCGGTACCATTGTTGAAACTGGCGATTTGATCGTCCGTTTTTCCGACGACGAACGCCCTGCATTATTGGCTGAAGCCAAGGCAGCGCTGCAGCAAGCCAAGGCGGATTACAACGCGAACGAGGCCCTCGTGGAAAAGGGCTTTGCATCCAAAAACAAGTTGGAGAGCTTTGCGGCTGCGGTAGCACGGGCAGAGGCAGGCGTTACCCAAGCGACTTTGGCGGTAAAAGATCTGGACTTACTTGCTCCATTTTCTGGTGTAATTAACGAAACTTACGTTGAGTTGGGCAGCTTTGTATCAAAAGGTGAGCCGATAGCAACATTGGTTCAGCTTGATCCAATGTTGGCCGCGGCCCAAGTTTCCGAACGTGACATGAGTGCCATATCTGTTGGCGCCAAGGTTAACGTGAAGTTAATCGATGAGCGTAGCATTAAGGGCGAAGTCAGCTTCATCTCCAAAATCGCGGATCCCAACACGCGGACGTTTGAAATAGAGGTATTGATACCGAATCCGAATGGTGAAATCGGTGATGGGTTGACGGCTATTGTTGGTGTGCCAAAAGGGGCAGTTATGGCCCATTTCATCCCATCGTCCGTACTCAGCTTGAATGATCAGGGAATCATCGGCGTCAAGTACGTGACTGACGAAGGGATAGTTGTCTTTTCAGAGATTGTCATAATCCAATCGGAAGCCGACGGTATTTGGGTCGGCGGTCTTCCTGATGAAATAACCTTAATCACCGTTGGACAAGAATTTGTTCAAGATGGACAACTGGTTAATACTGTCGATGAAGAACTACTAAAATCCAAAGCTCAAGCGCAAAATTAAAGGACGCGGTAAATGAACGCCATTATTGACGCCGCAATTCGATTTAATCGAACGGTTCTCTCTGTCCTGGTCCTCATTGCAGTAGCAGGTGTTTATTCCTTTATTTCTATCCCGAAAGAAGCTGAGCCGGATATTAATGTTCCGATCATCTACGTCGCGATTTCTCACCAGGGAATCTCCCCAGAGGACTCAGAGCGCTTGTTGTTACGCCCGATGGAACAAGAACTTGAGTCCATTTCGGGCGTCAAAGAGCTTCGCTCAACGGGCTATCTGGGTGGCGGTAATGTTACATTAGAGTTTGACGCTGGTTTTGACATCGATGTTGCCATGCAGGACGTTCGAGAGGGCGTCGATCTTGCAAAAGCCAATCTGCCACCGGAAACGGATGAGCCGTCTATCCACGAGATCAACCTCAGCGAATTTCCAATCTTCGTGGTGACCCTGTCAGGTGACGTGCCGGAGCGAACATTGCTCAAACTCTCGCAAAGGCTGAGTGACGAGATTGAATCAATCCCAACCGTTCTATCGACGAACATCGGTGGTGACCGGGAGGAGTTGGTCGAGATTCTCGTCGACCCGGTAACGTTGGAATCCTACGGCCTCGACATGTTAGATGTGGCGCGGATAGTGGGTAATGCCAATCAATTAGTCGCCGCTGGTTCACTGGATACGGGAACTGGGCGGTTTGCCATTAAAGTTCCAGGCTTGTTTGAGACCGTAGATGACGTTCTAAACATGCCGATTAAGGTGTTGGGAGACGTTTCCGTTCGTTTCCGTGACGTTGCTATCATCACGCGCAGCTTCAAGGACCCACATGGTTTTGCGCGCATGAACGGGCGTAGTGCTCTAACGATTGAAGTCTCAAAACGCAGTGGTGCAAACATCATCGCGACAATTGATAAAGTACGAGCGGTTGTTGAAAAAGAACGTAAGTTTTGGCCGGAAGGCGTTACGGTTTCATTCAGTCAAGACAAGTCTCAGCAAGTGAGAAGCATGCTGTCAGATTTAACGAACAATGTGCTCGCGGCGGTGATCCTAGTTTTGATTGTTGTTATTGGCGTTTTGGGCGTTCGTTCGGGAACACTGGTCGGTCTGGCAATTCCAGGCTCATTCATGATGGGGTTTCTCGTCTTGTACTCCGCGGGGCTGACGGTCAACATCGTTGTTTTGTTTTCTCTCATCCTGGCATCAGGCATGTTGGTGGACGGCGCGATCGTGGTGGTAGAGTACGCCGATCGACGGCTGAGTGAAGGTGTGCCTTCACGACTGGCTTATGGTGAAGCAGCAAAACGCATGGCCTGGCCCATCATCGCTTCCACAGCAACGACACTAGCGGCCTTCGCTCCACTCGCCTTTTGGCCCGGCATTGTCGGCGAGTTCATGAAGTACTTGCCAATTACATTGCTCATCACACTTTCCGCATCGCTGTTGATGGCGCTGATTTTCATTCCTGTTCTCGGTGTGAACCTAGCGCTTGTTGGCAAGTTAATCTTGGGATTGCTCGTCATTGGCGCTGGGATAATGGCAGGAGCTAACGCGGCTTCAAGCTTTGCTTCAAGCATGGAATTGAGCCAGCCTATGGCTTCTGTGGCGACTTTTGTCGGTATTGTTGTCGGTGCGATTGTGGCTTTGATTGCTACTATCCTTTTGATCAAGTTGATCATAATTATTGTGAGTTGGATTACTCGAGGTGACCAAACGGCAAAACAAGAAGTGACAGAGGTTTCACAGGTCCGTGGTTTTGCCAAGGTGTATGCTGTGATTCTCGGCGGTATTCTTAGAGTTCCCTACCTTGTCGTAACAGCGGCTGTAGCAGCGCTTATCGGCTCTTGGATGGCTTACGGTGAATATGGCAAGGGTGTCGAATTTTTTCCCGCGGTAGAACCCGAACAAGCCAAAGTCTTGATCCATGCACGCGGAAATCTGTCGATCTACGAAATGGATCAATTGATCAAGGAAGTCGAAGACCGGATCCTGGAGTTGCATCAAGAGAAGCAAGAATTCCATGCGATCTACGCTTTAAGTCAGGCCTCAAGCAACCGTCAGAACAACGAAGCTGAGGATGTTATTGGCTCGATCCAACTTGAATTTACAGACTGGTTCTCCCGTCGTTCAGCTGGCGAGATTTTGGATGAAGTACGCGAAAGAACCGCCGAGCTGGTCGGTATAGAGATCGAAGTCGCTAAGGAAGAGTCCGGCCCGCCGACTGGTAAAGATGTCCAGGTTCAAATCGGTTCCAAATTCCCAGAACTCGTTGAAGCGACGGCCCTAAAAGTAGCTAACGGTGTCAGGCAAATTAGTGATTTGGTTGATGTCGAAGAAGGAAGGCCTATCCCGGGAATCGAATGGCAACTAGCCGTTGACCGCTCTCAAGCCGCTAAGTTTGGGGTCGATGTGGCCCTGGTTGGTGCTTACGTTCGGATGATCACCAACGGCATGAAAGTGACTACTTACCGCCCCGATGATGCAGATGAGGAAATTGATATCGTCGTTCGATTGCCAAAGTCATACAGAAACTTGGCGCAACTCGATAGAATTCGCGTTCAGTCACAGTTTGGCACAGTGCCGATTTCCAGTTTCGTGACGAGGACAGCAAAACCAACAGTTGGGATTATCAATCGTATCGACGGTACGAGGGTCATGACAGTTAAAGCCAACGTTGCAGAAGGCGTTAACGTTGCAGAGAAAGTCCTGGAACTGCAAGAGTGGCTCGCCACTCAGAACTTTGATCCCAGAGTTGATATGACTTTCCGCGGGGAAGATGAAGAACAGCAGAAAGCCCAGGCTTTCTTGATGAAAGCTTTCATTGTTGCTCTCTTCATTATGGCGGTCATCCTGATTACTCAGTTCAATTCGTTCTACAGCGCCTTTTTGATTCTTTCAGCCGTGATCATGTCAACCGTTGGTGTGATGTTGGGGCTGCTCGTTACAGGACAACCTTTCGGCATCGTGATGACGGGGGTTGGGGTGGTTGCCTTGGCGGGGATTGTGGTGAACAACAACATCGTTTTGATCGACACCTACAATGATTTGCTCAAGCGGACTGCGACCGCGAGGGATGCAATCATTCTAACGGGGGCTCAACGTCTCAGGCCCGTTCTACTGACAACTGTGACAACCATTCTTGGGCTTATGCCTATGGTTCTCAGCTACAACATCGATTTCGTCAACCGCGTGGTCCAGCAAGGCGCACCTTCTAGCCAATGGTGGGTGCAGTTGGCCTCAGCCATTGCTTGGGGGTTGGGCTTCGCGACCATTTTGACTCTCTTTGTGACGCCGTCGGCGCTTATGTTGCAGGCTAATATGTCGGAAAGATCCAAGCGCCGTAAAGCTCGTAGATCTAGCCAAGTAACCGACTACGCCATCGTAACAGAACAGGAAGTGGCCGCGGCTCAGAGAGAAGCAGAGGCTTTAGTTGAAGCTACAGCAGAAGTTGAAGCTACAGCAGAACCTGAACAAGCCGAGCCGCAAGCTGAAACCGTTCCGTCGAAACAGAGTGAGTAAAATCTTACTCGCCCTGTGGCACAACGAAGATTTGCCCTGGGTAGATTAGATTTGGGTTCTTAATCTTGTTTTTGTTGGCGTCATAGATTGTCGTGTAACGTAATCCTTCGCCGTATGCGACGCGGGCGATACGCCATAGGTTGTTACCCGGAAGCACGATGACGGTTCTGGCTTTGCTGAGCTCTGAACGACCAGTGTTATCCCGGGTAAACGGAATTTCCATTCTCGCATCAACGCGGCCATTGGGATGGATTTGGTCAACTCTAACGGTGTAGCTGCCAGGTGCGATTTGTTCTTCTGGTGTTAGTGTCCAGGAACTGGCTGGTTCCACTATGGTTTCACCAAGAAACTCATTATCCAAGTAAACGAGGACGCGGTAATCTGGAACACCACGCCCACTTAGGATTATGTTGCCTTCTTCGTCATAGTCGACCGTTTGCACTCCGAAGCGAGCACTGCCAGTTTTTGTGGCTTTGCCTTCCGCTTGTTGGAGAACTCTTGACGGCGCAGTCTTCTTTTTCGGAATAAGGACGGCCAAACCAACGGGAGCTTCCGGCGCCTTTGGCTCCTCGACAACTGGCTCGGGCTGGATAACCGCTACTTTCTCTTGCTCAGGCTCTACCACTGGTTTGAGTGTTACGGCAGGTTTTGGTTCTGGGGTAGGTTTGGGTGCCGGTACAGTTTTTAACTTAACAACAGCGGATGGCCCTGCAGCGGGTTCCGGTGTTACCATGATCTCTTCTTTTGGCTCTGGTTGCGCAGGAACGGGTACAGGCTCCGCTTTTGCGACTACGATGATCTTCGGTTTGGTTGGGAACACCGCTACTACAGTGGCATGGGACGGTAATTCTTCGCCATTGTCTTTGCGCGCAACAAGGGATAGCTCACGTGTCCCACCCAGGATGGCTTCTGTTGGGATGAACACCCAGTTCCCGTCACTATCAGCCTGAACAGTACCCAAAATCTCTCCGTCTATGAGGATATCGACAACAGCGTTTGGTTCTGCTTTACCAGCAATCAAAGTTTGTCCATCGGGGCTGATTTGAACCACATCGAACGACGGTGGGGTTTCGGCTTTTGCGACCTGAGGGGCAATCTCCTCCAGCTGCTCCACTAACTTTGTTGCTGTTTCAAGCGTTGGTGTAGGGGCGGCTGGGGCTTCTGGTTCTACTTCGACCACTGTTTCAAGCTCGGTTTGCAGAGCAGCGATAAGGTCTTCAGCCTTGGGCTTTGGTTCGGGCTTTGGTTCTGCCACAACTTCAGCAGTCACAGGCTCAGGTGTTTCTTCTATCGCGACAACTTCCGGCTTAGGCATTGGTTGTTGTTCAGGTTCTGGATCGGGCGGCGCAACGGGTTGAATGGGTTCCGCCACAACCTCTTGTTCTTCTTGGATAATTTCAGTTGGAGCCTGCCGTGCTTCTTCCTGTTGTTGTTTATAGACAACATAACTGACGGTCGCGCCTCCGGCTACGAAGAGGGACATAAACATGGCGACAAGTTTTGCTTGCATAGCTTTGACTTCTAGGCTGGCGATGTTAACTGGAAAAGTGAATTTCAGGATGCTTATAGATTATTAATGAGGAGGTCAAATGCCTCCGAGTCGGATTTGTCTTGCCTTCGTTAGCTTTTTCAGGCTTCAAGCATCAAAAATGTACGGAAAGTTGGATTATGGAAATCGTTTCTAGGCAAAAACGCTTGGACAAAGAGCTGCGTGAACAGGTGACAACGGTTTGCGCCTATGGTGGAGCGGCAGAAGGTACAAAGCAGCTTCACAGGTCAGGTGCCTATTCAATCGGACAAGCCGTTGCTCAGATGGGGTTGAACCTGGTTTACGGCGGCGGCAGTCTTGGATTAATGGGGCAGGTCTCAAAAGGCGCCCTCGACGCCGGCGGTCATGTTACTGGCATCATCCCAACCTTTCTGGATCAAAGAGAGGTCAGCAATCATGCAGTTCATGAATTGCGGGTCGTTGCCGACATGCATGAGCGCAAGCAACTGATGTTTGACCTGTCGCAAGTCTTTGTTGTCCTTCCCGGTGGTTTGGGCACTTTGGAAGAAATGTTTGAGGTGTTAACGTGGAAACAATTGGATCAACATAGCAAAACGATCATTCTCGCAAATTTCGATGGCTATTGGGATCCGGCGCTGGAGCTCATGCGTCACATGGGTGAAGAGGGCTATTTACACAGCCAATCAGAAGAGTTGTTGTTCGAGGTAAAGTCAGTTGAAGAGTTTGTCGCTCTCTTCGAAAAGTAGATTGTGAAGGTCTTAGGTGGGGCGTCTGCTTCAACTTCTCTTGATTGGGCACAAAACTGTTCTATTTTGCCGTTGAATTGTTGCTTTAGCGACCAATGCTGCTATGTTCGCGCCCAAACGCAGCCCTATTTCTTGAGAGACAAAAATGACAAAAATTCAGGTCAAAAATCCAATTGTTGAATTGGACGGTGACGAGATGACCCGTATCATCTGGTCCTTTATCAAAGAAAGACTGATTCTTCCTTATTTAGACGTTGACCTGCTCTACTACGATCTGGGTATGGAAAGCCGTGATGCGACGGATGACCAAATCACGATCGACTCAGCCAATGCGATCAAGGAACATGGCGTCGGTGTTAAGTGTGCTACGATCACGCCAGATGAGGCGCGCGTTGAAGAGTTTGGCCTCAAGAAAATGTGGAAGTCCCCTAATGGTACTATCCGCAATATCTTGGGCGGAACGGTTTTTCGCCAACCGATCATTTGTCAGAACGTGCCAAGATTGGTTCCAGGTTGGACAAGCCCAATCGTGATTGGCCGCCACGCTTTTGGTGACCAATATCGCGCGACTGATTTCTTGATGCCAGGTGCTGGCACACTGAAGCTGATTTTTGAACCAGCAGACGGCAGCGAAATTATCGAACGCGAAGTGTTCCAATCTCCGGACGCTGGTGTCGCTATGGCCATGTATAACTTGGATGAATCTATCCGCGGTTTTGCACGGGCTTGTTTCAACTATGGTTTGGATCTCGGTTGGCCTGTTTACCTTTCAACGAAAAATACAATTCTCAAAGCCTACGACGGACGCTTTAAAGATTTGTTCGAGGAAATTTTCGAACTGGAGTTTGAAGAAAAGTTCAAAGCACGTAACATCACTTATGAGCATCGCTTGATCGACGACATGGTAGCCTCTGCCATGAAGTGGTCCGGTAAGTTTGTTTGGGCTTGTAAGAACTATGACGGTGATGTTCAGTCTGACACCGTGGCACAGGGCTTCGGTTCGCTTGGTTTGATGACATCGGTTCTGATGACACCAGACGGCAAGACAATCGAGGCTGAAGCCGCACACGGTACAGTTACTCGCCACTACCGCTTGCACCAACAGGGCAAAGAAACGTCGACTAATCCGATTGCTTCGATTTTTGCTTGGTCGAGAGGGCTTTACTATCGCGGGCAGTTTGATTCGACACCAAAAGTTGCTAAATTCGCAAAGGCCTTAGAGAAGGTTTGTGTGGATACGGTTGAATCCGGTTTCATGACTAAAGATTTGGCTTTGTTGGTGAGCCCTGACCAAAATTGGCTGACAACCAATCAATTCTTGGAAAAGTTGGACGAAAATCTACGCCAAGAAATGGGGATGTAGGCTGGCAGAGCCAGGATTGCCTTTACCTTGCCATTTTTTTTGTTAAAAACTAGTCGCAAAGAAATTGGAGACTCTTATCTATGCGCAAGCTTTTTGCATTTTTAACTATTGGAATTTTTGCTCTCATGACCAGCACTGCCTCTGCCCAGACGCCAGATCCAGAAGACGTTCTTGTGCTAGAACTGAAAGACGGCCTTGTTTACATCGAAACATTGCCTGAGTTTGCACCCAACCATGTTCGCCGCATTAAACAGTTAGCGCGTCAGGGGTTCTATGATGGAATAGTATTTCATCGTGTGATGGACGGATTTATGGCCCAAACTGGTGATCCAACAGGGACCGGCCGTGGTGGTTCTGGCCGTAACATTCGTGCTGAGTTCTCTGAGTACGCTTTTGACCGTGGTGTCCTTGGTATGGCACGTTCGCAAAGTGAAGATAGTGCAGATAGCCAATTCTTTATTATGTTTGCGCCTGGTCACTTCCTAAACGGAAAATACACCGTATGGGGTCGTGTTATTCAGGGCATGGAGCATGTTGATAAAATCAAGAAAGCGCCACAGGGTAGTCAAAGCGGACAGGTTGAAGGACCTGACAGCATGGTTTCTTTGAAAGTTTTGGCCGATATTAAGCCTAAAACCGAATAGGGTTTTTGGACTAAAAGTTTACCGGCCCCTGTCTTTTTGAAAGGCAGGGGCCTTTTTTGTTAGGGAATAGAAATGGATAATTTTTCCAGCGATAAAACAGCTCTCACGGGTCCGATGCTTCTGCCACAGAACGGTGAAAAACCGACTAGTCTTGTTGTTTTTCTTCATGGCTATGGGTCGGATGGTAATGACTTAATTGGGCTAGCGCCTCATTTTGCACAAGCGCTGCCATCAGCGGCGTTCATCTCACCCAACGCGCCACAGCCCTGTGACATCAACCCAATGGGACGTCAGTGGTTTCCATTGCAAACTATTTCCCCCAGCGAATTGAACACAGGTGCAGCAGCGGCGAGAGAAGGCGTCAATGGATTTCTCACGGTTGCTTTAGATCACTTTGGTTTGACAGATGGCGATTTGATCTTGGTAGGGTTTTCGCAAGGTACGATGATGTCGTTAGAAACCGCGCTAAGAAGAGAAGCGCCAGTCGCCGGTGTTGTGGGCTTCTCGGGCGCTCTAGCGGGCCAAGAAAGGCTCTCTTCGGAGATCAAATCTAAACCACCAATTCTTTTGATCCATGGGGAACAAGACCCTGTTGTGCCTTTCGAAGCCATGGCGAAAGCAAAGGCTGCTTTGGAAGACCAATCTGTTTCGGTGGAAACACTGGCCAGACCTGGCTTACAGCATGGCATTGATCAAGAAGGTCTGATGGCAGCGATCGCTTTCACACGTTCGAAGTTAGATTAATTCGAACTTTTCGTGAATGCTCTCGCCGTCAATCCTGCAATGACGAGAGATAAAATGGCGTTGTAACCAGCCATTGAAATGCCAAACAATACAAAAACTGGTTCGCCGCAATCCACTCTTGGCTTGTTGAACAGATTTTCGATCTGTTCATCCAGGCTTGCCCCCAGTGATGCGCTACTCGTGCAACTCACGGGGCCAGGCCACCAGCCTTGCTCAACACCGACGTGGTAAAACCCAAGCCCTACACCAACCAAAAAGATTGCTGTAATCGCTATCAACAGCACCCGCCGCAGGAGGAGGGAGGCATCGAAGGCGAGCAACGTAATCGCCATCAGTGGAATGCCAATGTAGTAGGGATTGCGTTGCCAATGACAGAGTTTACAAGGCTCCAAGCCACCGATGTATTGCGACCCAAGGGCCGAGCCGATCACGGCGATGGCGAGTAAAGTTGCTAGAAGCAGTAAGCGTCTTGGTAAGGTGAGTAGAGAGTTCATAGGACTATAATAACTTGAGTATCGCGAATCCGCCAATCAAAATTACGAAGAATGCCAAAGTGAGCCATCCCAAGTATTTTTCGATGAAGCTTTTGATAAAGGGACCAAAATACCAAAGGAGAGCGGCCAGTAAAAAAAAGCGCAGCGCTCTTCCTACGATGGAGGAAAGAAAGAAGCTAAGCAAATTCATTTCAGCAACGCCGGAAGCGATCGTAATCACTTTGTAGGGAAACGGCGTTAAGCCACCGCCTATGACGATAAGAATGCCGTGCTCGTTGTAAAGGCCTCGGAAATGATCGAACTTGTCTCCGTAACCATAGAAATTTACGATTTGTTGACCAATGGTGTCGTAAAGCAAATAGCCGATGCCATATCCCAACAGTCCACCAAGGGACGTGAAAAGCGTGCAAATGCCGGCAAGAAGCCATGCACGTTGGCGCACAGCCAACACCATCGGGATCATTAAGATATCTGGCGGAATCGGGAAAAATGACGCCTCAATGAAACAAAAAAATGCGAGAGCCCAAATTGCGTAAGGTTTTGACGCAAAAGATAGGGTCCAGTCGTAGAGGCTTCTAAGCACAGAGGCGTTCCAATGAGAGTAATGGCGATTTCTCGGTTCTTTTACAGAAGATTTCTCTTGAATAAAAGTAAGCTGATGCACCCAGGATTAGATCAATTTCAGATGTCGGTTTCACCTTGCGGCTTGATAGTAGCTCCTGAATTCAACACTTTCGTCCAATCGGTTACGAAACTGATCGCACAACGGGACTGACGAATCGAAGGTGGGCCTGAACTCAATGTTATCTGGCTGCAAAAGGAGAGTACACAAAACGATGCGTTAGCGTTTCGATAATAACAAGTTGAGTTTCGAGATTTGGTGCCTCCCCCCGGACTCGAACCGGGACTCCGATTAAGGAACTGGATTTTGAGTCCAGCGCGTCTACCAATTCCACCAGGGAGGCTCAGTGACTGGCGGGTAGATAGAATACTTTGAAAAAGAGATCAATAGGTATCGTGAATAATACTAGATAAGGCGATCCTGTCGCCTGGTGTGCAGGTTCCAAAAAAGGATGATCGGAGGGTTATCGGGAGACTGGGGAGTGCACACATATTTAAGTGAGGTGGAACAGGGGCGAAATTTTACCAATTGATAAAAAAATAAATCTGTGTCAGTCTTTTATGCAGGCAAAAGTTCCTGTTTGTTGGAGAACAGCATGGTAAATAGCGTTTTGACCCCTGGGGTTACTTCTTCTCGATTGTCGAAAGACGAACTGGCTGGCAATTTTTCAGATTTGCATCCGCCCCTCGATGGGCACGAAGCTTTGGTCGCGGCTGATCGCTGCTATTTCTGTTATGACGCACCGTGCGTGACGGCTTGTCCGACTTCGATCGACATTCCTTTGTTCATTCGGCAGATCTCAACTGGTATGCCGGAGAGTGCAGCAAAGACTATCTTCGATCAGAATATTTTGGGTGGTATGTGCGCGCGCGTTTGCCCGACGGAGACACTTTGTGAGCAGGTTTGTGTCAGAGAAACAGCGGAGGGTAAGCCGGTTGAAATTGGTTTGTTGCAACGCTTTGCAACCGACCGTTTGATGAGTGAGCCTCACCCTTACAAGCGCGCAGCGGAAACCGGTAAGCAAGTAGCGGTTGTTGGCGCCGGTCCAGCAGGACTGGCCTGTGCTCACCGCCTCGCCATGAATGGCCATGGGGTCACGCTCTATGATGCCCGTAACAAGGCAGGCGGACTCAATGAATTTGGAATAGCGGCTTACAAAACTGTTGATGGTTTTGCTCAAGACGAGGTGGATTGGCTTTTGTCAATCGGAGGCATCTCTCAAGTCTTTGGAAAAAGGCTAGGAGAGAATTTAGATTTGGATCAGTTGCGCAAAGATTTTGATGCGGTGTTTCTGGCGATCGGGCTTGGAGGAGTCAACGCGCTGGGAACAGAAGGTGAGGAAAAGGATAATGTCGACGACGCCGTCAATTTCATTTCTGAGTTACGGCAATCAGAGGATCTCTCAAAGCTCTCCGTTGGTCGCAACGTTGTGGTTGTCGGTGGGGGCATGACCGCTGTGGATGCGGCGGTACAATCCAAGCTCTTAGGTGCACAGCATGTGACCCTTGCTTACCGCCGAGGCCAGGAACAGATGAATGCCTCTGGTTTTGAGCAGGATTTGGCGACCTCTTCCGGAGTCACCATTTTGACAAATGTTCAGCCGTTGAAAGTGATTGGCAACGGTGCGGCCCAAGAAGTGGAACTTGGTTATACGAAGGACGACGGCAATGGACTTGAACTGACGGGCGAAACCTTCCGTCTCCCAGCAGATCAAGTTTTCAAAGCCATTGGTCAACGTCTTGACTTGGACGATAGCGGTTTGGAGCTGGCCGGTGGCAAGATCTCTGTCGACGAGAGTGGCAAGACATCGCTGAATGGCGTTTGGGCCGGGGGCGACTGTGCTTCTGGCGGTGATGATCTCACCGTGACCGCCGTGGCAGAAGGCAGAGATGCCGCCGAAGATATTCACGACAAACTCATGAATTCATAGAGGAGAAGTTCGATGGCAAATCTAGCAAGTAACTTCGTTGGAATAAAATCCCCCAATCCTTTTTGGTTGGCTTCTGCGCCGCCAACCGACAAAGCTTACAATGTTGAACGTGCTTTCGAAGCCGGTTGGGGCGGTGTTGTTTGGAAAACTCTTGGCGAAGAAGGCCCACCAATCGTCAACGTCAATGGTCCGCGTTACGGTGCCATTTGGGGTGCCGATCGTCGCTTGCTTGGTCTTAACAATATCGAGCTGATTACAGACCGCGACCTTTATGTGAATTTGCGAGAGATCAAAGAGGTCAAAAAGAAATGGCCAGACCGGGCGGTCGTCGTGTCCATTATGGTGCCTTGCGAAGAGGGTGCTTGGAAAAAGATCCTGCCTCTGGTTGAAGAAACCGGTGCTGACGGCATTGAACTGAACTTTGGTTGTCCTCACGGTATGAGCGAACGCGGTATGGGTGCTGCTGTGGGGCAGGTGCCAGAATACATCGAAATGGTCACACGTTGGTGCAAGGCAACCACCCGCATGCCAGTGATCGTCAAATTGACCCCCAATATAACCGACATCCGTTATCCGGCTCGGGCCGCGCACACAGGTGGAGCCGACGCGGTCAGCTTGATCAACACCGTCAGTTCCATCATCTCAGTCGATCTTGATGATTTCGCGCCCCAACCCACTATCGACGGTAAAGGGTCTCATGGGGGTTACTGCGGACCGGCAGTCAAACCAATCGCACTCAATATGGTAGCCGACATTGCCAAAGACCCCGAAACACCAGGCCTGCCGATCTCTGGCATTGGTGGTGTTACCACTTGGCGAGACGCGGCAGAGTTTATCTCATTAGGTGCTGGGAACGTTCAGGTTTGTACGGCTGCGATGACCTATGGTTTCAAGATCATTGATGAAATGACTTCCGGCCTTTCCACTTGGATGGATCAAAAAGGCATCGAGAACGTTGCTGATTTCATTGGTCGGGCTGTCCCCAATGTAACTGACTGGCAGTATCTCAATCTCAACTACGTCACTAAAGCGAAGATTAATCAAGACAGCTGTATTCAATGTGGCCGTTGCTATGCCGCTTGCGAGGATACGTCCCACCAGGCGATTGCGATGAAAGATGGCCGGGTGTTTGAAGTGATTGATGAAGAGTGCGTCGCTTGTAATCTCTGTGTCAATGTATGTCCTGTCGACAACTGTATCACGATGGAACGCTTGGCACCTGGAACCGTCGACCCCCGCACCGGTCAGAAAGTTGATGCAGACTACGGCAATTGGACTTCCCACCCGAACAATCCATCTGCTAAAGCTGCTGCGGAGTAAAGTGCCCCTCGGCAATCAACAATAGACAGGCGCGGTGCCGATGTCAGATCAAACGACAAACGGCCTCGCTAAGGGCACCCAAAAGCTGCTCGGCCATTTGGCATCATTGGCTTTTGCCGCATTGATCGCCTTTTCCTTTTCAATAGGTGATCTTGCTGTCGCTCACATTGACCCGGTGGCCCTGACGTCGTTTCGGTTAGTGTTGGCGGTGGCTGTGATGACCATCATCTATCTGGCCATGCATGGTAGACTGCCAGCTGTTCCATCGGCTCCTTGGCGGTTCGCGATTCTCGGTTTCTGCATGGCTTTCTACTTCGTGATGATGTTCAAGGCTCTAGAGATTGCGCAGCCAGTATCAACGGGCGCGGTTTTCACGCTCGTTCCCTTGATGAGCGCTGGTTTCGGCTGGGTTTTGCTGCGGCAAACCACGCAACCAGTCGTTCTTCTCTCTCTGCTAATCGCCGCCGCAGGAGCCATTTGGGTTATTTTCCGGGCAGACATCGACGCAATTCTTGGCTTTAGAATAGGAAAGGGGGAGGCGATCTTCTTCTTTGGCTGTGTGGCGCATGCGGTCTACGCACCGCTGATCAGAAAGCTCAGCCGAGGCGAACCAGTCATTGTGACAGCTTTTATGACGTTGATAGCGACGGCCATTTGGGTGCCGCTTTTTGGCTTTCGATCTATCTTCGCGACTGACTGGACAAGCCTGCCGCTGGTGGTTTGGTTGGCGGCGGCTTACTTGGCAATCTTCACGACCGCAGGAACCTTCTTCTTGCTGCAGTTCGCTTCCCTCAGATTGCCAGCCTCCAAAGTACTGTCCTATGGCTATTTGATTCCCTGCTTTATCATCATTTACGAAGGTATCCTGGGCCATGGCTGGGTCAGCTTCGCGGTGATGGCGGGGGCCATTGTTACGGCATTGGCATTAGTCGTCATGGTTCTAGGGCCTGACCAGTAAGCCGGAGTTCTTTTAACTGATAGCCGATTGTTGGTCGCTGCAAGTTGCTTGATGCTTTTTGAGTGCTGCCTGCGCACCTTTATGCTTTTGCCTGGCCGCGCGGCACCACCAGGTGGTCGCTTCTTCAAGCGAGAAGTAGGCCGATTGTCCACAGCAAAAAGAATTAGCAAACCTAAACTGCGCTTCAGAATCTCCTGAGTAGGCAGCTTCTTTCCATTTTGCCCGCTCGGCCTCGATATAAGAGACTTTGTTAGTGTGCACGGAGGAGCAACCAACCAAGATCAGGAATAAAAAGAGAATTGCCAATTTCTTCATGCGTTCTTCAAACCTGATGCCCTATAGTTGCGTCCATGAAAGTCCTGATTATAGAAGACGATTTGGATATAGCGAGACAATTGTCGGAGCATTTGAAACTCTCTGGCTTTGTTCCGCTCGCCGTTCACGACGGCGAAGAAGGTCTCTACCAGTTAACAGTTGAGGACTGGGACGCCGTCTTATTGGACATCGGTTTACCGCTTATGGACGGCTTTACTTTGTTGGAAAAGTGTCGTGCGGAAGGCAAATCCGTGCCCATCATTGTACTGACAGCGCGCACCAGTAAGATGGAGATGATCAAAGGTTTAGAAGCGGGCGCTGACGATTACATTTACAAGCCTTTTGATATGGCTGAGGTGGTCGCTCGTATTCGCTCAAACATCAGACGGCATAAGGGTCAGCTTAAGCCCAACGCGGCCTACAAGTCTGTCAGTCTGGATTGGAATTCTGGCCGGGTAACGCGTGATGGGTTGAATGTTGGCCTAACAAGGACTGAATACTTGATGGTTCAATACTTGTTCATGAACCAGGGTCGGTCCGTTAGCGTGACGGAATTGGCCGAACACGTCTATGATGACTTTGATCATGATTCCAGTATCATTGCCCGGCATATTGCCAATGTGCGTAAGAAGTTAGGTGCTGAAATCATTCAAACCGAGAGCAATCGTGGCTACTCCATACCGATTGAATAGACTTCTCAAGAGCCTAACGGGAAGAATCACTCTGGTTACGGCCTTTGGGTTGATAGCTTCAGGGGCAACGACCGTTCTGTCGGTACTCTGGATTTTTGAAGCCACACTTGACGAGCAACTGGATAATCACCTTGCCGCCTACAATGACGTGATCGTTGCTGCTATTGCCGAAAAAGAAGGTCAGCTCAGCCTCGAAAATGACCATGGGTTTTTGGCAGCAATACCCAGATATTGGCAAGTTAACTTGCCTCACGGAGAGGTTGCTAAATCCGAAGCGCTGTTATCTGATATTCCTCTTTCGCAGGCAGAAAGTGCTGAGAGATCCACGTTCGTTGACGAAGATGGCAAGGCGCTTGTTATCTACCAACAAGGTTTCACGTTTCCTGGTGATAGAAAGGTCACGATTAGCTTCGGACTAGAACAGGAAATCGCCGAAACTTACAAAGCTCAGTTGCGTCGATCCTTTCGCGAAAACCTCCTTATAGCTCTTGGACTGATGCTATCGATTTTGTTGGTCGCAGGCGTGTTGATTGTTGTGATTGTTCGAAAACCCTTACGCTCAGTGGGCAAGGCTCTATCTGATGTGCAATCGGCAGAAACAACAAGAATAGAAGGGGAGTACCCCTCTGAAATTGCCGACCTGTCAAACCAGATCAACAGGCTTCTGGAAGTTAACGAAGCTAGCATTGCTCGGCAAAGAGAGTTCTCGGCCAATGTCGCCCATGCTTTGAAAACACCCCTGACGGTTATCAGAAACGATGATTCCAGCCTACTCACGAAACAACGCATTGATGAGCTGCTGCAATTGGTTGATAGAAGCCTAGCCAGAGCGAAAGCCGATGGCATGAACTCGAGTTTTACTGGGCAGATAGAAATCTATCCGATCATGGCACGGATTGTTGAAGGCTACAGGCGCCTCTACGACCTCAGAATTGAGCTTCAAGAAAGTGATAGGTCGAAAGCGGCGATCAATGAAGCCGACCTGTTTGAAGTCATCGGTAATCTTGTTGAGAATGCTTGTAAGTTTGGCAAGTCGAAAGTTTTGCTCTCCGTCAACAATGGTGTCGTTTTGATCGAAGATGACGGTGATGGTGTTGAACCAGAAAATTATACCGACATTCTGCATCGTTCCGTTCGGCTGGATGAAAGAGTGCCAGGGTCGGGGCTCGGGTTGTCCGTTACCAAAGAGATCATTGCAGCTTATGGTGGGCAAATTGATTTCGAACGTTCTGCGTTTGGCGGGTTAAAAGTTATTGTTAGCTTTGGGCCAATGGCCTGATTTGGAATTTTGGTTGAATTTTCTCTTCAACGAGCCTTCGGTGAGCCAGTGATAGATGCTTCTCAGTTTCACGAACAACTGGGAAAATCACATGAAAATCTTATTCGCTTTATTCATTTCTATGCTGTTTCTGTTTGGCTGTGACCACACAATCCAAACCACATCAGGAAAGGCCTATCTTTCCAAGAACCCCAGTCTTGCTCCTGTGCCTGCAAGCGGTGGGAGAGGGCTTTCTGTCGAGCAGGCGATCCGCAAGGCAGCGGCAGTTGAGCCTACATTGCGATTTCCCGCACGTATCGGCCTTGCCCGGGTACAGGGCGGAGAGATTACAGATATACCTGGATTAGAAGCTGAGGCCTGGCAATCGTTGCAAGGCAATCTCGGTCCTTCTTTTGGTCAGTTAGTCCCGGTTAGCCCATTGGTGGCTGATCTAGTCGCAGGCTCAGCCTATCCAGTCACATTGACAGGACGCGACCGCGGATGTGACACAACCAGCAAGATCCGTCTGGCGGCCTCTAGGCAGCATTTGGACGCGGTTATTGTTTATCAGCCGAGTAGAGATGAGCATCACTCCTCGTACAGCTATCGTTTGAACAAGAAAGTGGCAAAGACTGAATCCGTTGGATATGGTTCCGCCATTCTCATAGATGTCCTTCAAGCTTATCCTTATGCGACAGTCGCGGCCCAGGTTACACGTGGAGAGATCCAAAGTTTACAGTCTAGCAAAGTTGTTCACGGCAGCAAAAATCGAGGGCTGACCAATTTGTTGATAGGCAAACAAAGTAGCCGACAAAAGCTTACTCCCGAAGGTGTGCGCGCTGAAGTTTCAAACAAGCTGGCTGCTGAAATGGAGAAGGCCATCCAAAACCTGCGTTTGCAGCTGGCTGAAAAGAGAGCGAAGTAAGGGTCAGGGTGCTAGTCCGCCCGTGAAAAGCTTGTCGAGGAATTGCGCCGCCGTTTCGAAACGGTGTTCGCGGGCCGGGCCTTCATCCAGCACAGCCTGCACTTGTGCATCAAAATCCGCATAGTGCTGGGTGGTTGCCCAGATTGAAAAGAACAGGTGGTAGGGATCAATGTCGGCAAGCTTACCGGCTTTGATCCAATTCCTCACCAGAACGACTTTTTCATCGAGCAACACTTTTAGATCATAAAGCTCTTCTTGAATGTGGGGGGCGCCCTGCAGCATTTCATTGGCGAAGAGCCGTGATTCTCTGGGGTAGTCTCTCGCCATCTCTAGTTTACGATTGATATACTTCCTGATTTCCGAAGCAGGCTCTCCCTCAGCGCTAATTTCCCTGAGAGGATCGAGCCAGGTCTCTAACAAGCGATCAATCAGCAATCTATGGATTTCTTCTTTGCCTTTGAAGTAATAGAGCAGGTTCGGTTTGGACAGCCCAGAACGTTCTGCAATCTGATCCAATGTGGACCCTCTGAAACCATAAAGCGAAAAGACCTCTAAGGCCGCTTCCATGATGAGATCACGGTTACGCTGTTGGATCCTTGTGCTACGTTTTGGTGGTTTGCTTGTCATCAGTCCATCCCGATTCATCTGCCGGAAGACTGAGACCAAAAACTGGCTTGACTGCCTTCTTAACTATGATACCGTGGAATTTACCAAGTGGTCAAAATTTATTTCAGTTTGCTAGAGAAGATCAAGTGAGCTGGTTTACCATATAAAAAGAAACAAGATCACAAGCTGGCATTCGTTCAAAAACAGCCAGAATACAGGCATAGGGAGACAAGGCCATGGCGGCACCGGGTGAAAATCTACGAATCAATGGCGACCGTCTGTGGGATACAATTCACGAAATTGCCGAGATCGGCCCGGGAGTTGCGGGTGGATCTAATCGTCAAACCCTAACGGATGAAGATAGCGAAGGCCGTCACCTTTTCCGTCGTTGGTGCGAAGAGGCAGGTCTGACCATGGGGCTCGACGAAATGGGCAACATGTTCATGCGTCGCGAAGGGGCAGACCCCAGCGCGTTACCGGTTTATGTCGGGAGTCATCTAGACACACAGCCAACAGGTGGTCGCTATGACGGAATTCTGGGCGTTTTGGCTGGACTAGAGGTTGCTCGGACGTTGAATGATCTCTCTATCCAAACAAAGCACCCCATTGTTGTGACGAACTGGACCAATGAAGAAGGCACACGTTTCGCGCCACCGATGTTGGCCTCTGGTGTCTTTGCCGGAACCCATACGCAAGATTGGGCATACGACCGCGAAGATGCAGAAGGTAAAAGGTTTGAAGACGAGCTGAACCGTATCGGTTGGAAAGGTGAAGAGAAAGTCGGTGATCGCAAGATGCACGCTTTCTTTGAGCTGCATATCGAACAAGGTCCGATCCTTGAAGCTGAGGGTGTTGATATCGGTGTTGTTACCCATGGCCAAGGGCTCTCCTGGACACAAGTGACAATTACTGGACGTGATAGCCACACAGGTTCGACGCCTATGCCGATGCGTAAAAATGCGGGTTTGGCAATGGCTCGGGTTCTAGAGCTGGTTGACCAAATTGCCTGGGACAACGCGCCTGATGCTGTCGGCGCCGCTGGTCATATCGAGGTCTATCCAAATTCACGCAATGTTATTCCAGGGAAGGCCGTTTTTACTGTCGACTTCCGCTCGCCGAACCTAACGGTCATTGACGATATGGTTGCGCGCATGAAAGCGGGTACCGAAAAAATCTGTGAAGAAATGGGCCTGCAAGTTGAGTTTGAAAAAACGGGTGGTTTTGACCCGGTTGAATTTGATGAAGGCTGTGTGAGCGCCGTTCGCAACGCCGCTGAACGGTTGGGTTATAGCCACCGTAACATCATTTCTGGCGCTGGACACGACGCATGCTGGATCAATGCCGTAGCACCGACGGCCATGGTCATGTGCCCTTGCGTTGACGGTCTGTCACACAATGAGGCTGAAGACATTTCAAAGGAATGGTCAACGGCTGGAGCAGAAGTGTTGTTCCACGCCGTTGTTGAGACCGCAGAAATCGTGAGCTGATAAAGTAGGGAGAATGAACGATGGGTAGTACAGTTGTCAAAGGCGGTACGGTTGTCACCGCAGATCGCACTTATAGCGCTGATGTTAAAATCGAAGGCGGAAAGATTACCGCTATCGGTGGCAATCTCTCGGGTGATGCGACACTGGATGCAGGCGGTTGTTATGTTATGCCCGGCGGTATCGATCCCCACACACACCTCGAGATGCCGTTCATGGGCACCTATTCGACCGATGACTTTGAAAGCGGCACCAGAGCAGCGCTTTCAGGTGGCACGACGATGGTTGTCGACTTTGCTTTGCCTGCACCGGGGCAGTCTTTGTTGGAAGCGATCCAAATGTGGGACAACAAGTCGAACCGTGCCAACTGTGATTATTCCTTCCATATGGCCATTACTTGGTGGGGGGAGCAGGTTTTCGATGAGATGAAAACCGTGGTCCGTGAAAAGGGCATCAACACATTTAAGCACTTCATGGCCTATAAAGGCGCGCTGATGGTTGATGACGACGAGATGTATTCGTCCTTCCAGCGTTGTGCCGAGTTGGGTGCCCTCCCAATGGTCCACGCGGAAAACGGCGATGTCGTTGCACAGCTGCAGGCGAAGTTGATGGCGGAGGGCAACAATGGCCCCGAAGGACATGCCTATTCCAGACCGCCAGAGGTCGAGGGCGAAGCCACGAACCGTGCGATTATGATTGCGGATATGGCAGGCGTGCCACTCTATGTGGTTCATACTTCTTGCGAGCAATCCCATGAAGCCATCCGCCGCGCGCGTCAAAATGGTATGCGTGTCTATGGTGAGCCGCTGATCCAGCATCTGACGCTGGACGAGAGCGAATACATGAACAAGGATTGGGACCATTCCGCCGGGCGCGTTATGAGCCCTCCCTTCCGTAATAAAAAACATCAGGACTCGCTCTGGGCAGGGCTTCAGGCAGGGTCATTGCAAGTCGTAGCAACCGATCACTGTGCCTTTACAAAAGAGCAAAAACGTTACGGCGTTGGTGACTTCACAAAGATCCCCAATGGTACCGGGGGGCTGGAAGATCGCATGCCAATGCTTTGGACACATGGTGTAAACACGGGCCGTTTAACGATGAACGAGTTCGTTGCAGTGACGTCGACTAACATCGCCAAAATCCTCAACATCTACCCACAGAAAGGCGCGATCCTGGAGGGGGCAGACGCGGACTTGGTGGTTTGGGATCCTGAACGTTCAAAGACGATTACCGCTGACAAACAACAATCGGCGATTGACTATAATGTTTTTGAAGGCAAGGAAGTCAAAGGACTGCCGCGTTTTACAATCACCAAAGGCACAGTCGCGATTGAGGAAAACGAAATCAAAACAGAAGAGGGACATGGCAAGTTTGTGTCTCGTGAACCTTACCAAGCGGTCAACAAAGCGCTGTCACAGTGGAAAGCGCTCACGGCGCCACGACAAGTGCAACGCACCGGCATCCCTGCGAGTGGGGTTTAATCGGAATAAATGACGAACTCAGTTGTTACAGCTAAAAGCCTTTCACTAACCTTCTCAACCAACGATGGCCCTGTTCATGCGTTGAAGGACGTGAATTTAACCATAGAGAAGGGTGAATTCGTTTCATTCATTGGCCCTTCTGGCTGTGGCAAAACAACATTCTTGAGGGTGATGGCAGATTTAGAACAGCCAACGGCTGGTACCATCACGATCAATGGCGTTTCTCCCGGTGAGGCCCGCAGATCACGTGCATATGGTTATGTATTTCAGTCTGCGGGTCTTTATCCTTGGCGAACCATCGCGGGCAACATCAAACTTCCTTTGGAAATCATGGGATACAGCAAGGAACAACAGAAAGAACGCGTTGATCAGGTTCTAGAGTTGGTTGAACTTACTGGTTTTGAGAAGAAGTTTCCTTGGCAGCTATCTGGCGGGATGCAACAGCGTGCATCCATTGCCAGGGCTCTCGCCTTTGACGCTGATATCCTGCTGATGGATGAGCCTTTTGGCGCGCTGGATGAGATTGTACGCGACCATTTGAATGAACAATTGCTGGCACTTTGGGCTCGTACGGAAAAGACCATTGGTTTCGTAACACATTCCATTCCGGAAGCCGTTTATCTTTCGACAAAGATTGTTGTCATGTCACCACGACCTGGCCGTATTACAGATATCATAGAAAGCACTTTGCCAAATGAACGTCCATTGGAGGTTCGCGAAAGTCCGGAGTTCCTGGAAATAGCGGCTCGTGTGAGGGATGGTTTGAGGGCAGGGCATAACGATGTCTAGGAGCGTGATAACCAGAGGAGCCGGTCAGTGATCAGAGCAGTCTGGGACAAGCTTTCGCCGATTGCAGTCGTTGTTCTGGCCATCTTTTTCCTGTGGTATCTGTTCGCGATTGTTTTGAATGCGCCTTGGGCACACGACAAGGCCAAGCGTGCTGGAACAGAACTGACATTCAACCAGCTCGTCTCTGATACTTGGTCACAGGATAAACCAAAACTACCCGCGCCTCATCAGGTGGCACAAGAGCTTTGGAAAACTGTCGTGAAAAAGAAAATCACGTCGAAACGGTCTCTTGTCTTTCATGGTTGGATAACCTTGTCGACAACCTTGTTAGGCTTTTTGTTTGGAACGGGGCTGGGCATTCTTCTGGCTATTGGTATTGTTCATAACCGGGCGATTGACATGTCGGTCATGCCTTGGGTTATTGCCAGCCAGACGATACCGATCCTGGCGATCGCACCGATGATTATTGTTGTGCTGAACGCCGTTGGTGTTTCAGGCCTCATCCCTAAAGCGATGATCTCAATGTATCTATCCTTCTTCCCAGTTGTCGTGGGGATGGTGAAGGGACTTCGTTCGCCTGATATGATGCAAATGGATCAGCTGAAGACTTACAATGCAAGCCGGATGGAGACTTTATGGAAACTGCGCTTGCCAAGTTCAGTGCCTTACCTCTTCACCTCTTTGAAGGTTGCTATGGCGGCGTCTTTGATTGGCGCTATTGTAGCTGAACTTCCAACTGGCGCGGTCGCTGGTTTGGGTGCTCGGCTCCTGGCAGGCAGTTACTACGGTCAGACGATCCAGATTTGGAGTGCCCTTATTTCAGCGGCTGTCTTGGCCGCCACATTGGTTGCGCTCATTGGATTGATGCAACGGCTAACCCTGAAACGAATGGGGATGGCCGTATGACTTTGGTACTCATTGTGATCGCCGTTTGGTTAATGGCATGGTGGCTAAACACCAAACTGGCTGCCAAGCCTAAGAGCCGGCTGATAAGCTTCTTGGTTCCTGCAATCTTCGGTCTGACGCTGCTCATCCTTTGGGAAGGCATTGTCAGGGGTCTAGAGGTGAGGGCCGTCTTACTCCCGCCGCCATCGGCGATAGTGGTTGCGTTTTACACTAAGATGCCGATCCTTTGGGTCGACTTTGTTCAGACATTTATCAAAGGTGCCTTGTCTGGCTACTTCATTGGTTGTGGAGCGGCGTTTTTGACGGCAATTGCAGTGGACCGCTCGCCATTTTTACAAAAAGGGTTATTGCCAGTCGGAAATTTTGTGGCGGCACTTCCCATCATCGGCATGGCACCTATCTTAGTCATGTGGTTTGGCTTTGATTGGCACTCAAAAGCCGCTGTGGTCGTGGTTATGGTATTTTTCCCGATGCTTGTGAATAGCGTACAAGGTTTGCAGTCGAGTGAAGCCATGCAACGAGATTTACTCAGAACCTATGCCGCTGGCTATTGGCGATCGCTGCTCAAGCTTAGGCTTCCAGCTGCGATGCCGTTTATATTCAATGGGCTGAAAATCTGTACGACCTTGGCGCTGATCGGTGCCATCGTTGCAGAATTTTTCGGCTCTCCCATCAAAGGGATGGGCTTTCGTATTTCGACTGAAGTTGGGCGGTTGGCGCTCGATATGGTCTGGGCGGAAATCACCGTCGCTGCTTTAGCGGGATCGGCCTTCTATGGCAGCGTGGTGTTGTTAGAAAGAGCTGTTACTTTCTGGCATCCGTCACAAAGAGGCTGACGTTTTGGCGTTGGCTCAACACTGGAGGAAGTGAAAATGAAGAAACTATGTCTATCACTTATGACGGGTGCAATGGCACTATCAGCGGGCTTAGCGTCCGCTGCTGATCAAGTAACGCTCCAACTGAAGTGGGTTACTCAGGCTCAATTCGCTGGCTACTACGTCGCTGCTGAAAAAGGCTTCTATGCTGACGAAGGTTTGGACGTTGAAATCAAGGCTGGCGGTCCAGATATAGCACCTGCGCAGGTGATCGCAGGTGGTGGTGCCGATGTTGTCCTCGACTGGATGCCTTCCGCCCTGGCTTCTCGCGAAAAAGGCTTGGCACTGGTTAACATTGCACAGCCATTCAAAAGCTCCGGCATGATGCTGACTTGCCGCAAAGACAGCGGCATCCAAACACCAGCTGACTTCAAGGGCAAAACACTCGGTGTTTGGTTCTATGGTAACGAGTATCCTTTCCTAAGTTGGATGAGCCAGCTTGGCCACTCCACAGACGGCGGTGACGATGGTGTTACGGTGTTGAAGCAAGGCTTCAACGTTGATCCAATTCTTCAAGGCCAAGCGGATTGCGTATCAACCATGACGTACAATGAGTACTGGCAGATTATTGATGCAGGCCTAACACCTGATGATCTGATTGTCTTCAAGTACGAAGATCAGGGTGTTGCAACACTCGAAGACGGCATGTACGTTTTGGAAGAAAACCTTGCAGATCCGGCTTTCGCAGACAAAATGGTTCGTTTTGTTCGTGCCTCAATGAAAGGCTGGAAATACGCGGAAGCTAATCCAGATGAGGCAGCTGATATTGTACTCGACAACGATGCCTCTGGTGCACAAACTGAAAAGCACCAAAGACGCATGATGGGTGAAATTGCTAAACTGACGGCGGGTTCAAACGGCACGCTTGATCCAGCGGATTATGAGCGCACGGTAGCCACTCTTCTCGGTGGAGGTTCTGATCCTGTGATCACTGCCGCACCAGAAGGTGCTTGGACACACGCGATTACAGATGCTGCGCTTCAATAAGCGTTATTCGAACTAAAACCTCAAACCCCGCTCAGGTGACGGCTTGGGCGGGGTTTGTTGTGGAAGGGGGGCAAAAAAATGAATGATCAAAAGGCGGGCAACTTCTTTGGGGCTTGCTTGGAAATCATGTCCGAAGGTTTTGCCGGTGCCAACGATGAGCTTGCTTCGATAGAGGCCCAAGCGAAGGCATTCTTAACATCAATCGGATACTTGGCCTCGACCGGAGAAGAGAGAAGACATTGTCGGGCGCTACTTGCCCTGGCGGAACGGTTCTCCGACACCAGCATTTTCCCAAACAAACGAGCGCCTGGGGCAACATTCTTCGCAGGGATTATTGAACCGAAATCATTTGGCGTTAGGGGGCATGGCGATATTTTACAAAGCCCTAGCGGACGTGGCCTGAACTTAAAGGGAGCGTTCGAGAGTTGTTTGGGTGAAGCAGCGGAGTATTTGTCATTCATTGAGCATGATGAGGATCCTCTCATCCAAAGCACTGAGCAATCAGCAGGTCTGGATGAGGCGGAACTAGCCTGGGCATGCGCTGGTGTTGGCATTGAGGCGGATGCCATGAAAATCGACAGCAAGGACTGGGTGGAAGCGACGTCACTGTCTGACGGCAGTAAGGCATTCTTTCCATCGGAGTTAGTGTTGCGTCGACCTTCACCTAAGACATCGCAACGAAGGCAAGCCGAAAGCAATGGCGTTGGGGCCGGACGAAGCCTAGATGAAGCGATCAAGTCAGCCCTAATGGAAGTAATCGAGAGCGATGCCATAGCGCTGTGGTGGTATGCCGGTCAACCAGCGACAAAAATTTCAGACCAGTTCATTCGCTCGAACGGTGTCGACAGTCTAATCAACAAGGTTCGAGGCAATGTAGAACGGCGGCACTGGTTCTTGGATCTAACAAATGATCTTGGTGTGCCCGTCGCGGCGTCTCTTTCTTCCAACCCAGACGGGAGTGAAGTCGTCGGTGGTTTTGCGTCCCGCGAAACACTTGTTGAAGCTATGGAGAGTGCTTTTCTTGAAAATTGCCAGATGGAATTAGCACAGGATTTGACTCTGATGAAACTCACACATTTGAGCGAAGCTCAATTAAAGCCGCAAGATATGACGTGGTTGACAAGGATGCGTCGAATGTCGATCGCTAACTTTCCAGAGCTGATGGGCGTCGCTTTTAGTTCTGATTTTGGCAGGCAAAAAGATACGTCTTCAAACTGCTCAATCTTTGGACGATTAGCGGGAAAAGGAATTACCCCCTATTTTGTGGATTTGACAAGAACCGGTATTAACGTACCCGTTGCAAGAGTTCTTATTCCTGGCTTACAGTCCGTAAAGCCGGGCTGGGTTTCGCCTAGACTCGTAAAGCAAGCGAGAAAATATGTGTGCGGCGGTGCAAAATTAGTCCACGGTAGCGGCGGCATTGTGTTGTCGCGGGCGGCGTAAAAGTCGTCCACTTTATCCCTTTCGTTTTGTCGGGAGGGTTTGAGGATATACACCGTGGACATCTATTTGAAAGTTC
>CAJQQZ010000030.1 GCA_905480575.1 uncultured Alphaproteobacteria bacterium
TTTAGAGAGTGGAAGCTTGGCATGCGAATCATCCTTGGAAAGATTGAATCGCAAACTTGCCAAAATTTCACGCTCTAAGCAAATTGACGGGTAGTGTGGTCTATTGAAATAGGTGGGTGGTGCCCTGGAGAAGACTCGAACTTCCACTCCCTTGCGGGAACAGGCACCTGAAGCCTGCGCGTCTACCAATTCCGCCACCAGGGCATTGAGGCGTGAGGGCGGTTTTGATTTATTCCTCGGCTTTTGTCAATCCGATTCTGGCTCGAATACCGATGAAAACCGTATCAAGTTTGGCGCATGATTAGCGCTCTTGTTAGGCTGGTTCCTATAAGATCATAGTCTGGGCACAATACTGGTCAGCATGACCTCAGTTTTTACCGAAAAGTGTAAAAGTCCGCATATGTGTCCGAATGAAGATCTGCTTTTCATCAGCCGGTCCAACCAGGCATGTAACCTGTTCAACCCGCCACATAACCTAATGACAAAGCCACGATCAAGAGCGATCCGAGAAGTATCCGGTAAACGACAAAGATCGCAAAGCTAGCCCGACGAAGCCATCCCATCATGGCCCAGATTGCGATAAGAGCAGCAGCAAAAGAGATAAGTGCTGCCCACAATGCAGATTGTGTGAGCGCTGAATTTCCGGCAAGGAGAAGATCCAAACCGGCCAATGCACCAGCACCGGCGATTGCAGGGATTGCTAACAACATCGAAAACCTTGCGGTTTCCGAGCGTTCCATGCCGAGCATTCGCCCGGCAGTCATGGTTATGCCCGATCGACTGGTTCCCGGCACGAGGGCCAAAACTTGCATCAATCCGATGAAAACAGCCTCTTTGTAAGAAATATGATCGACTTTTCTAACCGTCATAGTGGCCCGGTCGGTCAACCACAGCAGTATGCCGAAAGCGATGGTTGTAACTGCGATTATCCACGGGGACCTAAGGAAGAGAGACACTAATTCCTTGATCAATAAGCCTGCTATGATGACCGGGATTGACGCGATCAAAACCTTGATAAGTAACTCTGCATTCGCGTTCCAACGGCGACGTGCAATAACCCAAGCGCCATTGATAAGACGGCCAACATCCTGCCAGAAATAAAGCACAACCGCGAAGAGCGTACCGACGTGAACGGCTATGTCAATGATCATTTTGTCAGCATCGCTGACGGCCGGAATCATCAGCTGAAAATGGTCGAAAGCTTCCCACGCCAAAATGAGGTGGCCAGAGGAGGAAATTGGCAGAAATTCGGTTACCCCTTGCAAGAGGGCAACGATCATAATAAGGCGAAGCGGCACGGCGATTTAGGTTCCCAAAGTAAATCAGTGACCTTCTCTACAATGCCTTAGCACTAAAGACGACTGATAAATTCGGTCGACCAAAGAAAGAGACCATGGCTTCAAAGAAGAACTACAATGTTGTTGTCCTTGGCGCTGGCGCTGCTGGGCTTTTCTGCGCGATTGAGGCAGGTAAAAAAGGCCGGTCAGTTTTGTTGATCGATCATGCCAAACGCGCCGGAGAGAAAATTCGGATCTCGGGCGGTGGGCGGTGCAATTTCACAAACATGCACACCACGCATAAAAACTTTCTATCCAACAATCCTCATTTTTGTAAGTCGGCCTTAAAACAATTTGATCATTGGTCTTTCATTGATTTCGTCCAAAAGCATGGCATTGCACACCATGAGAAAACGCTTGGCCAATTGTTCTGTGATGGAAAATCAACGCAAATCGTCGACATGCTACTTGATGAAGCGAAGGCAGCAGAAGTTGAGATTGCGTTGGAGACATCCGTGAATGATGTCAACAGAACCGAGCATGGCTTCACCGTTCAACTAGACACCAGTAGCGTGAAGTGCCAATCGTTTGTTGTCGCCTGTGGCGGGAAGTCCATACCAAAAATGGGCGCCACCGGGTTCGGGTACCAATTGGCCAGCAACTTCGGGCATTCACAGGTTGAGACGCGCGCCGGGCTTGTTCCCTTAACCTTTACTGACGGGTTGCTGGAACGTTGCAAGGAACTGGCGGGGCTTTCCGTAGACGCAGTGGTCACCTTCGGGAAAGCTCGTTTTAGGGAGGGGCTTCTCTTTACACACAGAGGGCTTTCCGGTCCGTCAATCCTGCAGATATCGTCTTACTGGCGAGAAGGCCAAGAGATTGAAATCGATCTCGCGCCAGATGTCGATGTAACAGAGCTCTTGCTAACAACCAAAAAGACCAACGGAAAAGCTGAAGTCGCGACGACAGTCGCTAAACATCTGCCGAAACGATTGGCCGAACAATTGATCACGCTTGTCGATTGTCAGGGTCGATTGGCTGACCAACAGGATAAGCACCTTCGACAGTTAGGAGATATGGTCAATCGCTGGCATGTTCTGCCAGCGGGTACAGAAGGTTACCGCACCGCTGAGGTAACATTGGGTGGCGTTAACACCAATGAGCTTTCATCGAAGACCATGGAGTCAAAACTCGTGCCTGGGCTCTTTTTCATCGGTGAGGTTGTTGATGTGACCGGTCACCTGGGTGGTTTCAATTTCCAATGGGCGTGGTCCAGCGGATGGGTTGCAGGTCAGCACGTCTAAGAAAAAGGGCAGAGAGATCGCAGATCTTTCCACCCCTTCAGCCTATAGCCTGTTGCGGGCTATTTGAATTCAAACAACCTACTTCTTCTTGGCGGCTTTCGCGAGAACTTTGGCTTTCTTTACCCATTCATCGCGCTCAATGCGGTCCGGGAAAGTACCAATTTGTTCAGACAACCAAGCCACATCCGACTTCTTGAATTCTGCCAGTTGCTGGAACGTATAGACACCGTTCTTATTCAACAACTTTTCAAACTTCGGTCCAATGCCGTTCACTTTCTTGAGATCATCTGGCTCCGCTGGCGCTTTAGACATGATGTTCTTAGGCTTAACAGTTCCGGTGGCCTTCACAGCTTTTGGTTTCGCCGCTGCCTTCTTTGGAACAGGAGCAGGAGCCGGCTTTGGTTCGGCCTTTGTCTCTTTCCCTTTGATTTGGATGATCGGTTCCATGGCATCGAATTCTGCTTGATCGAGGTGGCAGAAAACCATGTGTCCATTACCGAGGTCCTTGTGAGGCGGCAACTCACGATCACAGAGTCCTTCGATCTTTCGATGACAGCGTGTCGAAAACGGACAACCGGACGGCGGGTTCATGGCCGACGGAATCTCACCCGTCAACACGATGCGTTTTTTCTCAACCGATGTATCAGCAATAGGCACAGCCGAGAGCAAAGCTTCCGTATAGGGGTGATAAGGTGGTGCAAAAACCTCATCTGTGGTGCCCTGCTCCACAATGTAGCCGAGGTACATAACCACAATGCGGTCTGACAGATAACGAACCACCGACAGGTCGTGAGAAATAAACAGCAGCGTTGATTGGTTCTCACGTTGAATGTCGGTTAAAAGGCCGGTAACAGCTGCCTGAACCGACACGTCCAATGCGGAGACCGGTTCATCAGCAACAACCACATCGGGGTGACCAGCAAAAGCACGAGCAATACCGATACGCTGTTTTTGGCCGCCAGAAAGCTGTCTTGGGCGGCGGATCGCAAAGTCTCTCGGCAGTTTCACCTGATCAAGAAGTGTGTTGATGATGCCTTTGCGGTCATCTTTGTCACCACCGATCTTGAACTTCTCAAGCACACGCATGATCTGGAAGCCGATGGTATGGCTAGGGTTCAGGGTATCAAAGGGGTTTTGGAAAACCATCTGCAGACGGCTGACGGTTTCATGGGAGCGCTTAATGACCGGCTCGTAGCCCAACTCTTTGCCTTTCAGCATGATAGAACCGTCAGTGGCGGTCTCTAGCCCCAACATGACTTTCGCAAAGGTTGATTTACCACAGCCGGATTCACCAACAATAGCAACCGTCTCACCCGCACGAGCAGAGAAATTAATGTCTTCGTTGGCCTTTACAACTTGCTGCGTGGTTGAGAAAACACCCTTGGTAACGGAGTAGTGCTTTTTGAGATTTTTGACTTCAAGAACCACGTCGCCCAACGTCGCGCCTTCATAAGTATGATCGGCAATTGGCGGAGCGTCCCAATCAATTTCATTGATGCGCAAACAGCGGCTTTCATGCCCGTCGCTGATTTCCTCTGGGTAGATCTTGCCTGCGTTACACCGTGTCTCATCATAAAAGTCACACCGTGGGCCAAAGTTGCAACCGCGGGGGCGTTCGTGTGGCAATGGCAGCTGTCCGCGGATCGGAATCAAAGGTCGGCTGTGTTTATCGGCCCCGGGCAGTGGAATAGCGTTGAACAAGCCGCGTGTGTATGGATGACGCATTTCGTCAAAAACTTGGTGAACCGTGCCAGTTTCGACCGCTTCGCCTGAATACATCACCGTGATGCGTCGGCAAGTATCCAGAATCAAACCCAAGTTATGGGAAATATAAATGATTGAGGTACCGTGCTCTTCCGCAATCTCTTTAATGAGATCAACAATGCCAGCCTCAACTGTTACGTCCAGGGCTGTTGTCGGCTCATCCAGCAGCAAGAGTGAAGGGTTTGAGAGCAAGGCCATTGCAATCACAACACGCTGCTGCTGGCCACCAGAAATTTGGTGAGGGTAAGCTTTCATTAATCGCTCTGGATCAGGCAAGCGTACCTTGGCCAACATCTCTCGTGATCGTTCCCAGGCTTCGGCTTTGCTCGCACCTTCATGAATCATCGGTACTTCGATGAGCTGGTTGCCAATCAGCATAGCTGGATTGAGCGACGCCATTGGCTCCTGATAAACCATAGCGATATCGGAACCACGGAGTTCATTGAGCTCCTCCTCCGACATGGTAATCATATCACGGCCTTTGTAACGGATAGATCCGCTGACAATGGCGCCGTTCTTGCCCATGTAATTCATGATCGCGAGAGCAACTGTCGATTTACCACAACCGGACTCACCCACAATACCCATGGCGTCACCCGCCATGATCTTGCAGTTGAAGTCAACAACAGCAGGAATTTCGCCAGCGCGCGTAAAGTAGGAGATACAAAGATCTTCGCATTCAAGAATAGGAACTGACGGATCGTTTGTTTGATCTAATGGCATCGCTCTAATCCTTCAAAGACTGTTCACGCATGGCATCAGCCAGCAGGTTGAGACCAAGGACCAACGTCATAATGGCGATCGCTGGCGGCAAGACCATGTGCGGATAGACGCGCAACAAAGATCGACCCAGGTTAATCATGGAACCCCAGTCCGGACTTTCTGTACCAAGGCCAATGCCAAGGAAACCAAGCGTACCAAGTAGGATCGTTGTGTAACCAACCCGAAGTGCAGCATCAACAATGAGAGGTCCACGTACGTTTGGTAGGATCTCAAAGATCATAATGTACCAAGAATTCTCACCACGCGTTTCAGCAGCTGATACATAATCACGTGTTTTTGTATCCAAGGCCAGGCCACGGACAATACGAAAGGCACCTGGGGCAGAGGCGAAAGATACCGCCACGAAAACATTCAACATGTTACCCGGCAGGCGAAGGAAGTCACGCACCCAAATGGTGATGGATGAAGCCGTTTCTTGGTCGCCGCCACCAAAGGTTCTAGCCGCCCAATCAGCGAGCCAACCCAATCCAGGCAGATTGTAGGCGATGCGCAGGTAGGCGAAAATCAAAACCGGTCCAACAATAAGACATGCAATCAACAGCTTTCTCGACCAGCCACCGAAGTAGCCGTAGAGTCCGAAGAACAACAAAGCGATCGGGAACAAGAAAATGATACCTGCCAAAGCGATTGGTAGGTTTGAGTCTTTACCCATCAAAACAATCAGGTAGAACAAGACAATCACAGGGAAAGAAAGCACCGCATTGGCGATGAATGAAAGCACTGTGTCTAACCAACCGCCTTTGTAACCAGCTGCCAGTCCAAGCGTAATACCGACGGTAAACGACACAGCAGTCGCGAAGATAGCAATCGGCAGAACCAACTGTGTCCCCCAGATAATTCGTGAGAAAACATCACGTTGAATTTTGTCACCTCCAAAAATGAACGGTTGCGCGTTCTCAATACCTTGCGGCACGGTCATAGGCGGCTTGTTTTTCATGCCTCTGACAGTTTCCAACGGCTCATATAGATCCATGAAGCCAGCCAACAGAGCCGCGAACACCCAGAACAAAACCAAGAAGAGTCCGACGATACCCACAGGGCTGTCGTAGACATGACCATAAAGGCCTAAACGATGTCGGTTCATGTAAGAACCGCCCATCACGATTAGCAGAGCCAACCATACGGGCCAAAGAGTAACGAAAAATTCACCAAGCAAAGAGAAAAATACCATGATCGTTTCTCCTATTGCTTACGCAGACGTGGGTTCAAAATAATGTACCCAATGTCTGAGATGAATTGCGTCGCCAGCACCACGATCACCGAAACAACGGAGCAGGCAACAATCAAGTTAAAGTCCATGTTGGTTGCAGCCCTGTTGAGGGCAAAACCAAAACCTTTGTAATTAAAGATGATCTCAACGATCACCACACCGCTCAACAGAAAAGGGAACTGGAGCATGATGATGGTGAACGGTGCGATCAGTGCGTTACGAAGCGCATGAGATAGAACAACTTTGCGTCTGGGAACGCCTTTCAGAATGGCAGTTCGGATATACTGGGAAGCCATCACTTCCGCCATGGATGCCCGTGTCATGCGGGCGATGTAGCCGAAACCGTAAATAGCGACTGTGATCACTGGTAGGAATAAAACCGCAAAAGAAGTGCCATCCTTATCATAGTTGGAAACTGCCTTGAGCGGCGAACGTTTGGCCCAGCTATCAAACCAGGTATCCGTCCAAGCGAATAAATCAAAGAAGGCGGCCAGCCAGGCAAAGACACCAAAGGCGGTCGCAAAGAAAACTGTAAATAAGATACCCGACACATATTCCGGCATTGAGGTCGTTGCGATGGATAGAACGGATAAAGACCGGTCTGTTTTCGACCCCTCATTCATGCCTGCTATAACCCCAACAAGTAACGCGAAGAATACCATGGGGATGAAAGTCCAGAATGCGAGAATTCCGGTAGCAGTAAGACGCTCATTAATGACCCCCCAGGGGTCTTTATTGGGTCGCGGTACACCATCCCGGTCTTTAATGACCTCACCCCGCGAATCTAACTTAAACTCTGAATAGCCAAGAATATGCTTTTTAAAGACGATCGAATAACCCCAGTCCCCAACGACGAAGCCGCTTAGCCAATCCCAGTAACGCTCATAGACGGGATAAGGTGTGCACTTAGTCAGATCTCTCTCACCCTTTGGGCATTGATGAAAAATCTCACGGTTTATCCAACTCTTTGCTTCTTCTGGTGTCGTTCGCGAGCCTAACTCTCCCACCGCAAGTGCTCGAAGGGCTCGCTCATTAGAAGCGACGACGGCAAATACAGCAAAAGAGACCACCAACAGGGTCAACAGCAAAATGAAAAATCGGCGGAGGGCGAAGGAAAGCATAGGCTTGAGTCCTCAGTTGGTTGTTAACTTTAACAACCCAGGGGCTACAAAATAAAAAGGGGACGGATGGTTTCCATCCGCCCCCAACTCAAGGAGCTAAAACTAGCCCATAGAGACTTCTTCTAGATGATGCTCGTTCGCTTGGTGCTTAAAGTAACCATGGACAGCATCAGAGTGGTGACAAAGAATACCACGCCAGTAAGGCTGGATAATCACGCCATCATCTTGAAGGATTTTTTCCAGCTTGCCCATAACAACAGAGCGCGCTGCTGGATCGGCAAGTGAATTAGCTTCATCAAGCAATGCGTCAAACTCTGCATTGCTGTAGTTAGCTTCGTTCCACTTCACGCCGCCACGGTAGGCCAGACCATAAATCTGAACACCGAGAGGACGACCGTTCCAGTTAGTTGTTGAGTAAGGGTAGTTCAACCAGTTTGACCAGAAGTCAGAAGCTGGACGACCATCTGCCTCAACATTGAGACCTGCCTCACGGAACTGAGAAATCATCGCCTCTGAAGTGGACTGACGATAGTCACCACCAGCAAGGTATGAATAAGTAAACTCAGCGCCTGCAAGACCTTCTGACTCGAGAAGAGCTTTAGCAGCTTCGATGTTCTGCGTAGGCTTCTCACCGAGGTCAACGTACTCTTCGTGCATCGGACCAACGTGATGGTTTTCAGCAACTGAACCAATACCGTTCTGGCCAACTTCCAGCATATCAGCGTTTGATACACAAAGAGCTAGGGCTTTACGGAAGTTTTTGTTGGCCATGATTGAGCCTTCAGACTGGTGACCACGAGCAATGATTGTCGCACCAGTGGCAACTTGCGAGCGGGTGAAGCCAAGGCCATCCATCAACTCAGCTTGAGCTGGGAAGGTTTCATAGTTAGCATCAATTTCGCCAGATTCAAAAGCGGCTGTTTCAGGCGCAGGATCGTTACCATAGTCAGTATAAACGATTGAATCGAGCTTAACTTCGCCCCATTCGGCTGTGCCGTACCACTCAGCAGGATCACGCTTTTCATAACGCGCACCAACTTCAACCTCGAACTCAACCATGTTGTAAGGGCCGGTTCCGATTGGATTAGCTGATAGATCACCACCAAAGTCTGGGTGAACGATAAGTCCAGGATAGTCAGCCATACCAGCAATGATTGTGATGTCAGGCTTTGTTAGGTTGAGGCGAATAGTTGTCGCGTCAACAATCTCAACACCTTCTTTCGTCAAGGAAGACACACGAGCGGCCATTGAGTTGCCTTCAACGTCACCTTCGGTCCAACGTTGTAGGTTCCAAGCAATGTGTTCGGCCGTACACTTGTCACCGTTGTTCCAGGTTACATTATCACGTAGCTTCAAAGTATAAACGGTTGCGTCTTCGTTTGCTTCCCAACCAGCCAAAAGGCGCGGTGAGAATGTGAAGTCTCTGTTCCAACGAACGAGAGGCTCGCAAAAGTGACGCGCAGTATTGCCCATTTCTGACCAGTCAAAAAGACGTGGGTCAGTCATTTGCTTAACTTGCATAGAGATACGGAGTTCACCGCCCATCTTACCATGGCTTCCAGCAGCAGCAGGCTTAACACCGATCATTGACATAGCGGCAGCGCCAGTTACACCAAGTGCTGTGGCAGTCGCTAAAAATTCACGACGAGATACTTTGCCGTTCTTGACGTCTTTGGCAGCTTTGAGGACCGATGAAGGTACCTTACCGCCTAGCAATGTTCTTGAACTCATTTAAAACTCCCTGTTCTAATAATTTAACTCGATCAGATTTTGACTCCGATTCTTGGGCCACCTGATCGAAACTGGTTTCACGATAACCAGCCTCGACCGTAACAGATTTACGAGGTCGTTCAAGAAAGATTACGAAAGTTACTGTTCTGGAGGCGTCACTTTCATCCGCAGATAGTCACCTTAGATTGTTTTAAATATCTACGGAAAATAGATTTGTAATCAACTTTCAAGTTCCTGGAGCGAAACAAACATTCCGCCTCAGGAAATTCTGCTATTCTGTTTAGGTTACAAAAAGAGACGAATCGATTTCTTGTTCACAGCTTCGTGAACCATGGCCAGAGCAATCCAAAATGAGTGTAGAACCACTTCTATGGTTGATTCGAAGGCATTCTTTAAGCGGCTCCCAATTTACAAGCGTTTTGTCGATCTTGCTAATCCAACCATATATCAAGATTTCCCATCAGATTGGTCCGTTGCCCTCGTCGATATTGTGGACTCGACCAAAGCAATCGCTGACGGAAACTATAAAGCCGTCAATATGGCGGGGGCCTCTTTGCTGTCAGCAATGCGGAACACCTTGAAAGCAGATCCTTTACCAACAATTTTTGGTGGCGATGGCGCAGCGGTCGCTTTGCCAGATGAAGAAACTGAAGCAGCGAAAGGAGTTCTGTTGAGCTGCCAGCATTGGGTTGAAGAAGCTCTTCAGCTGAAGATGCGCGTTGCTTTGGTTCCTGTAAGGGCCATTCACGAAGCCGGGCAATCGATCCGCGTTGCTCGCTTTGCTCCCTCGGATCATGTCGATTACGCCATGTTTGACGGTGGCGGATTGGCCTGGGCAGAAGACGCAATGAAAAAAGGGCTGTTTCCTGTCAGCAGTTCAGCACCGATTGAACCCCCCAAACCTGGAGGGTCTTTCATGTCGCTGGCACCCAATCGAAGCCAGGAAAGGCTCTATCCTTTCCGTCATCATTCTTCCTCAAAAACAGCATGACGAAGCTTTCACAGCTTTAACGGAACAAGTTCTTTCAATCTTTCAAGAGGAAGACAACAGAGGCAGTCCGGTACCCAAAGAGGGACCAAAGTATGCTTTCTGGTCCAAGGGCATCGACCTGGAATCGGCAAAGGAAAGCGACCCTGAGAAAAAAAAGTCCCAGAAAAAATGGGTTCGGTTTGTAACTATTTTTGCTTGGTGTTTGGCTAAATTCAACATCAACTACAATGGTTTTTCGGCGAAACACTATGCTGAAGTGGTATCCGCGAATACTGATTTTCGAAAATTTGATGACGGATTGAAAATGACGGTCGATTGTAACCAAAGCCAGTTCACACGATTAGAAGACCTGCTCACCCAAGAGCATCAGACCGGGACCTGCTTTTTTGGTCTTCATGCACAGGACCAGGCCTTGATTACTTGCATCGTTCCCTCCCCGATGGAGGACGACCATATCCACTACGTTGACGGTGCAAAAGGTGGCTATGCCGTTGCTGCCTTGGCCATGAAAGAACAGATGAAAAAAACCAAGGAAGCTTTACCTTCTTAGGTGTTCAGCGTTAAATGCTATCCAAATCCTTTTAGAGAGATACCGTAATGCCATTTGTCGACGTTGGAACTCACAACATTCACTACGAGCTTCACGGAACCGAAAACAACCTAACCCTGGTTTTTTCCAACTCTCTCGGCACCGATCTCCACCTGTGGGACCATCAGGTCAGCTGGCTTTCAAAACATTTTCGCTGTGTCAGTTATGACAAGCGCGGCCACGGACAATCCAGCACTGCCGAAGGTGAATACACCATGGCAGATCTCGGGGGTGATGTTATCAAACTCATGGATCATCTCGGAATCGATAAAGCCTTCTGGATCGGACTTTCTATTGGCGGCATGACCGGTCAGTGGCTGGCCGCGAACCACCCCGAACGATTTGAGAAAATGGTGTTCGCCAATACATCCTCTTTTGCGGGCGGCACCAAACAGGTTTGGGTGGATCGTATTACAACTGTGTTAACACAAGGCATGGATGTGATCGCTGATACAACCATTGACCGTTGGTTTACAAAAGCCTTCCAAACCAGCAATCCAGAAGCGGTCAAAAACCAAATGGATATGGTTAGACAATCAGATCCGAAGGGTTATGCTGGTTGTTGTGCTGCGATCCGCGATATGGATCTGCGTGAAAGCAACAAAAGCGTGTCAATGCCAGTTTTGGTCATTAACGGCTTGGTTGACATTGCAACACCGCCCGAAATGGGCAGACTAATCGCGGAAACCATTCCTGGCGCCACCCTTGAAGAGTTCGAGGCTCCACATATTTCTAATGTCGAAAATCAGGCCTCGTTCGACGCTGCCATCAAATCTTTTTTTGCACTCTAGGATCGAAACCTATGACCTCAGAAGCTTTCATCTGTGACTACATTCGCACACCCATAGGCCGCTTTGGCGGCGCTCTTTCCTCCGTCCGTGCAGACGACTTAGGGGCTATTCCCATCAAAGCTCTCATAGATCGCAATTCTGATGTCGATTGGTCAAAGGTTGACGATGTTATCTATGGCTGTGCCAACCAAGCGGGCGAAGACAATCGCAACGTTGCCCGTATGTCTGCTTTGTTGGCTGGTTTGCCAACAACGGTTCCTGGGGCTACGATCAACCGCCTTTGTGGATCGGGAATGGATGCCATCGCGATTGCGTCACGCATGATCAAATCAGGCGAAGCCGATATTGTGATTGCCGGTGGTGTTGAGTCGATGTCGCGCGCACCGTTTGTGATGCCAAAAGCCGGTTCGGCCTTTTCCCGCAATGCGGAGATCTATGACACAACACTTGGATGGCGTTTCGTCAACAAGCTAATGAAAAAACAGTACGGCATCGATTCCATGCCAGAGACTGGAGAAAATGTAGCGGAGCAATTCGGCGTCAGTCGAGAAGACCAAGATGCTTTTGCTCTTCGAAGCCAAGAGAAAGCAGCAGCAGCGCAAGCCAACGGCCGCTTGGCTCAGGAAATTACGCCAGTGACAATACCACAGCGCAAAGGCGATCCTCTTGTTGTGGAAAAGGACGAGCATCCTCGCCTGACCTCAATCGAGAAACTCGCGTCTCTTGGAACACCATTCAAAGAGAACGGCACGGTAACCGCGGGCAATGCGTCAGGCGTAAATGATGGTTCCGCTGCCGTCATCGTGGCCTCGGAAGCCGCCATGAAGGCCTACAACCTTACACCGATCGTTCGTGTTCTTGGTGCGGCAACCGCGGGCGTTGAACCACGGATCATGGGTATCGGCCCAGCGCCAGCGTCGCAGAAACTTTGTGATCGTTTGGGTATCAAACCAACAGAGTTTGATGTCGTCGAGTTGAATGAAGCTTTTGCTGCACAAGGCATCCCAACACTTAGACAGCTCGGCATCGATGAAGCAGCAGAGCATGTCAATCCAAATGGCGGTGCCATCGCTCTCGGCCATCCACTGGGGGCATCTGGCGCCAGAATAACTGGCTCCGCTGCCTTAGAGCTGGTCAATCGCAACGCCAAGCTAGCTCTGGCCACTATGTGCATCGGCGTCGGTCAGGGCATTGCCATCGCGCTCGAACGGGTTTAGTTACGGAGTTCAGCGTTAATCGCCTCTCCCAGGGCTTTATGAAAAATCCCTGTCATCGGCACAGGTGATGGCAAGGCATTTCTCACAACGTCAATTGCGTTTTGGGTGATCTCTGCAGCTGCTCCCAAGGTTTCACTGGCAAAGCCTACACTCGGTCCAGCATGTTCGATAGCACCTTGTACAGCGTTGGAATTATAGGCTCCTGCCGCTGCTTCTCCGATATAACTGCCACCCGCTCCGGCTATTGTTGAACCAGCTTCCCAGCCTTTGCCACCAAGATAGGAGCGAACCGATCCGCCTGCTCCGCTGTTCCAAGCGTCATTTGCTGCCTGGCGGATGCCCGAACCAGAATTTCGACCGCCAGGCCGGACGAAGGCACCTCCGGCTTTGTTGATAAAGTCTGCCGTCCGATCACCAAACCAACCTTTCACATATTCCTCACCTGCCGACACAAAGCCGCGCTGAAGTGCGCCTCCCACGCCACCTTCTGCATCACAGAGTTGCTCGGCTTTAGCGTAAGCCGCCGCCGTATCCTTCATCAAAAGAGAGTCTTCCGGGTTGCCTATAGCCTCCGCAACAAAACCCATCATCACTGTGGAATAGCACCAAGCTTTCATGTTCGCCCGTAGCAAAGCAATGAAGCCAGCGAGAAGATTAGCGTCCGGCACAATCCCGTAGCCGTTAACGATGGGCAATCCATAGTTAGCAATTCCAGCAAGGAGGTTGTCGAGGTTCCAGAATTCCCGCGCTATTTCTTCAACGTCTCCCTTAAGAGCTATGCCCGTCGACGTGTCATAGACACGGACATCACCTGTCTTCGGATCATAGAGCCAAGCGCTTTGGGAAGACGCATCAGACAAAAGCATCCTACTGTCTAGCATCGGATCAAAAACAGCACTTTCCAAATCATCAACTTTTTTGGGAGCCATCGATGAGGTTGTCTGCGGACTTTGACGCAATGAATGTTCGGCACTCGCAGACGTCAGGCCAGCAACAAAAGTTTCCATCTGGCCCCCTCCTCTCAACCAAGGGCCAGACCGTGGCATATCGAGCGTCATCCTTTGCGTGATTGTTTTTGAGGCTTCTTCAAACGGCCTAAATTGGCTTCGCTTAATCACTAGCTGAGGGAATGCAATCCTGCCATAGGTTTCACCCAGCGATGTTACCGTCAAACGATTATGGCTGTTAGCTGACAACATATCTTCAAACGGCAGCCCTGGTAGGGAGTTATGGCCTATCTTATCTGAAGCTGCCTCTTCATTACGATTGGCATCGTAGTAGTCTAACCACCGATCAAAATAGTGCGCTCCCACCAGTGAAGCGGAATAGACACCTGGCACAAAGTGCAGTTTGGTCGGACCTGCTAAGACCCATCTCGCTTCGTTTCCATCCAGTCGAACCAAGGTTCTTTCAATTGAGTTCCCTTCCGACAAATTGACTGTGAGTGCCAGGCGGGCCGGGTCAACAACTTGGTCAGATGGCACTGTAAACTCGCCTTGCGCTTTTGGATCAGAGCCGCGAACTGCAAGATTGAGAGAATGTCGATCACCGGCGCTTCCACCTTCCGAAACGAAAGATACCTCGAGTTTACCAGCTAAGCTTTGCCCTAGTTTGCGATAGGCTTGTTCGGCCTCCGAGAGATTGCGAACACGGACAACGGAACCTGTTCCGGCATCAGCAATCTTTGCCGCTCCGGTGCTATCCTCGGGACCGACGATGATGAAGCTAACAGAGATTTGACCATCGGCCACGCGACTAGCCAGCTTATCGATTTGAGATTTTACCTTCTTTGACTTTGGGTCAAGGCTTAGTTGACCGTCTGTAATCACCAAAATCCGAGCCTGATCATCTGACCCCAATTCGTATTCAGCAATATTGAGAGATCGCTCCACTGCATCCAAATAGGATTCAAATCCACCCAAGGGCTGTTGCCATAACTGGTCCAAGTTAGCGGCGCCTTTATCAAGAGGATCTAGCAAACGTTTCACCAAAACCTGATGGCCAAAAAGGACGACGGCCAAGGGCTGCCCCTCTGGCAATTAGTCTATCAACTTGTCACCCAGTGAAGATAGCAACTTATCTCCTTGAAAAGCGGCCATCGAACCCGAAGTGTCGGCAGACACGATTAAGGGGACCGGCGGCTCATAGCGAGATTCTACACGTACTACTCGTGGCTTACCTAGCTCTGTCAGATCCAAATGTTGCGGGAGAAGTGTCGCCGCTTGATCGGCCAAGAGGTCGACCTTCAATGTCACGCGAGGGAAATCAGCGGTATCAACCGAGGAAATAGAGAGTCCCGATACTTTTGGTGGCTCTAGGTTTGCAAAGTCTTGTTCGGAAATGTCAGAAACAGATTGAAAGGGCGGAACACGCCCATCGAGGCTAAACGGCTTACCTTCGACTACCTGCCCATCTGCCTGAAAGATAGGTTGCCAAAGGTTTATGTCACTTGGGTTCAAGGGCCCCATCAAGCGTTTAGCCGTGTCTACAGCTGGCACAAAAAGGAGGTTGGCAGTGTCACCGTACGGGTCGCCTGACCATGACAGCAAGGTCTTGCGACTGCCATTTCGCCCTTCCACAAAAAGCGAAATTGCCGACAAAGGTGCTCCTGCTGCAAAAGGTCGACTGAGCTCTGGTCGCTTCAATTCAGAACAATTTGGGTCAAAAGTGTTACCTGCTTCATCGACAAGCCAAACCCAGGTGTCTGTGTTCTGGGGGCTTGCGATTGCTTCATTCGACAGAACATCTGTGCCCAAAATTGGGTCGAGAGCGGCCTTTTGAGCAGCCACTTCCTGCCTTATCTTTGACAGGGCTTTGGTTTGAAGCAACCATTGGCGCGCATAGCCTTCGCCCAACGCCTCATCACCGATTCCGATACGTTCAATCAAACGATCAACACTCTGCGGCGCAGGTCGATAGCTATTGTCTTCAGGTGGTGTCGTCGGCCAAGTCAACCCGGCGACCGTTCTCGTTTTTAACCCTTTTTCCTTCAAAAGAGCCTGTAGAAGCAGGACCCTATCAACACCATTAGCCACCCGAGTTTTCAGCACAGTTTCTGGTTTTTGGAGATGCCCCTGATAGGATGTATAGGCGATATGATCGCTGATAAAGTCTACAAAAGCCTCAGGCTTATCAAGTACCGTAACGATTTCTGCTAGTTCAATCCCTGGGCCTAGGAGGTCAGACCGCGCCTTTTCGATCATCGGCTCCAACGGCTCTTCTGTGTCACAAGACTTAAGCAACAGTAGAAGCAGGACAACAATCATCAATAGGGCAATACCACCGCCCAGGAGCGGTTTGGACAGGGATCTGTTTGTTCGGTTCTCGGCCATTATTCGCTCCCTATTCTTCTGGCTCTGGGACAGGCACACCCAAGCGTTTCAGTTTCTTGATCGAGAAGGGGTGCTTCTTCCTGGCAGCAGTCAAATAGAACTCGATGGCTTTGTCGCGGTTAGCATCAAAACCGTAGCCTTTTTCATGCATGAGCCCGAGCCAGTGGTATGAAATGACACGGCCCCCATCGGCTTGTTTCTGGAATTTCTCGGCGGCTTTCAAATAGAGGGTCTTGGCTCGCTCCGCATTTTTTGCCACTCCTGCTCCGATACGATATAGATCCGCCATTTTGAAAACGCCCCAAGCCGTACCATGATAAGCGGCACGTCTGCACCAGTAGGCGCCGCCAACATAATCTTTAGAATAACCGTTCCATCCACCAACCAGAGCCTGTCCCAAATTTCCTTGAGAGGAAGCATTACCTTTTTCTGCCGCGAGTTTCTGGTAGCGATTACTTTTTTGGTCATTTACAGGAATGCCATAAACATCGCTCGCTAAGTACCATGCTAGGCTTGCTTGAGCGCTAACCGCTCCAGCCTCTGCTGCTCGTTCAAGCATTACCAAGCCTTGGGCACCATCCTGCTGTACGCCGTTCCCTTTGATCAAACGACCGCCATAGTTTTCCAGCGCCCAGGGCTCGTCGGCTTCCGCCGCCTGTCTTATGAGATCGATTCCCTGAGGCTTGTCTTCGGTAACGCCCTCACCCTGTACATAAGCATATCCCAGCGAGCTCAATCCCCAGGGATCGTTCCCACAGGCTGCTTTGTAGTACCAAGGAAAAGCGGCCTTCTCGCTCTTGAAACCCTGCACCCCGACTAAACGCCCAACCAATGCGCTCCATTGCCGGCGCATAACCTCCTTCTGATGCAAGGGATAAGACGCTCAAGGCTTCGCTGTGATTTTCGGCGAGCTGTAGGCTAAAACCCAATTGAAAGGTTATGCGGTGATTTTCTGGTTCAAGACGATTTGCAGATTGGCAGGCCCTGACGGCTTTCATCACATCAATCTGATCAAGATGAACGCCGGATGAGAAGACTAAATCAGGATTGGCAACTCTACCAGCTGCTTCATCACAAAGACGAAGCTCAGGCGCATCTGATTCTAACTGAGGATGCATAGAATAGTTGAAGTCATCACAATCCAAAGCCAGCGCGGTACTGCTCATCACCAACAGTGTTGAAAGGATCCAAACTGGGCTGAATTTCGATGTCTTGAAAGCCTTTCGGCTTCTGTTTATGTTAGTCTCATTCATCTGGCTCCGCCTCCAAAGAGTGACGCCCAGGAATTCTAATAGAGACTTTATGCCGAAATTAAGGTCAAACAAGCAAAGCAGATCAAATCAAAAATAATTCTGATCGGGCATCGAGGCTTTTCGGTTGACTATGTAAGCTTTCAACGCCTCGTCTATACCGGGATCTAAGCCAGGATCCTCATAGTTTGCCAGCAAGCTCTTCCACTGTTCGTTTGCCCTCTGGGCCGTGTCTTTCTCACCCTCCGCCAGCCATTGCTCGAAGGAGTTGGAATCGGCAGAAGTCGGCATGTAAAAAGCGTCCTTGAAATTTTCCTGAGTATGAGCGGAACCCAGGAAATGAGATCCCGGTCCGACAGCTGCAATAGCATCCAGCGCCTGGGCATTATCGGACAAATCAATGCCTTCAAAGAAGCTTGCAACCTTGCCGCAGAGGTCAGCATCGATCATTGTCTTCTCGAACGAAGTCACCAAACCTCCCTCTAACCATCCCGTCGCGTGGTTGACGAGATTGGCACCAGCCAACATTGCCATCAACAAGCCCCAAGTGGCCTCTTGTTCAGACTGAGCGTCTGGTAATTTGGATGAAGACAAGGTTCCGACGGTATGCAACGGCACACCTAGTCGGCGTGCTAGCTGGCCAGACACCAACACCATCTTTGCAGCCTCTGGCGTACCAAAAGTTGGCGCACCGGACTGCATAGACATGGTGCTAGCGAACGAACCCATCAGGCACGGCGCGCCAGGCTTAATCAACTGCACCAGAGCCAAGCAAGCCATCGCTTCAGCCAAAACCTGCGCTAAGGTACCTGCCACGGTGCAAGGGCTCATAGCGCCCGCCAAGGTCCAGGGCGTGCAAGCCACCGGTTGATTGTATTTTGCATAGGTTTTGAGCGCGCCAGACATATTACCGTCCATCACTAACGGGGCGTTGGTGTTGGAAACACAGTAGAGCACCGGGTTCTCCAACATGAATTCCTCACCAAAGATAATCTTTGCCATTTCAATAGCGTCCATAGCGCGCTCAGAGCCTATGAAAGCCCCCATGACCGGACGATCGGAGTAACGGATGTGGGTATAAAGCATATCGAGATGGCGTTTGTTCGCGGGTAAATCCACTGGCTCACACACCACACCACCAGAATGATGCAGATGAGGGATCATGTGGTGAATTTTTACCAGCTTCTCAAAATCATCCAATGTTGCGTAGCGCCTGCCTTCGTCCAGGTTATGGATAAAGGGCGGACCCCAGGACGGGCAAAGAATTGTATTGTTGCCGCCGAATTCAACCGTGTTGGCCGGGTTACGCGCGTGTTGCTTGAAGGTTTTGGGCGCCGCCGCTTGAATGATCTGCCGGCACATCCCTGGTTCAAACCGAACCCGCACACCCTGAACGTCTGCGCCAACCTCTTTGAAGATCTCGAGCAAACTTGGGTCATCGTGAAACTCCATGCCGACTTCTTGCAGAATTTGATCGGCATTTCGTTCGATTAGACAAAGACCCTCTTCACCGAGGATGTCATAGGTCGCGAGCTTTCGATTGATGAAAGGTGCGCCCGAAATTCTTTTGATGAGAGTCCCCTCAGGTGGACGGTTTCGTCCGCTGCGCCTCGCCATGTTAACCCTGCCTCATGAGAATGTTCTCAGGATCATAAGGAGGGCGGTTCAAGATTTTAGCCTTCACTTTTTGATCCAAAATTTGAATATCAAACTCGCTTGCTGAAGCTTCAGGTTTCAACAGTGCAAGAGCCAAATGCTTTCCCACACGGTGGCCATAAGCAGCCGAGGTTACGACACCAACCGGCACGTAGTCCTGGAGAACCGAATGAGCGTAAAAAGCTTCGACTTTATGATTGGCTTCAAGCTCCAGCAAGACTGATCGCCATACTGTCGGTTTTTCGTCCCGCGCATTCATCGCCTCCTTGCCGACGAATTCTCTGCCTTCAGATTTCACCAATCCACCAACTCCCGATTCCGCTGGTGTCCTTTCAGAAGTCAAATCAGCACCGACCGCTGGGTAGCCTTTTTCAAGACGCATCGCATTCATAGCGTAAGCACCAAAAAGGCTAATGCCGAACTCCTCACCCGCCGCCATCAAAGCCTCATAGAGAGGTTTGAGGTCTTCCAAGTGAGCATGAAGTTCCCAACCCATCTCTCCAACATAGGAAACACGCAATGCACGAACCTCAATTCCAGCCACAGATACTTTCTTGGCAGATAACCAAGGAAACTCCAGAGCTTCATCAGTAAGCTTAGAGAGAACTGAACGCGCTGTCGGCCCCATTATCGCCAAGATGCCGAGTTCTTCGGTTCGATTCAAAATTTCTACTGAAGTGAAGTTTGCAGCATGCTTCCGCAGAACGTCGCCATCAATACGCTCTGCCATCGCTGCACAAACCAGATAGTAACGTTCATCACTGATCTTGGTAACGGTAAATTCAGAGCAAACCCCACCGCTTGGGTAAAGCACATGGGTTAGACCAATACGACCCTCCTTTCGTGGTGGACGGTTAGAACCCAAGGTTTCGACAAAGACCGTTGCTTCAGCCCCCCTTACTTCAAACTTAGAGAAAGCAGAAAGATCAGCCAGGCCAACCTTTTCTTGCACGGCAAGACATTCCAGTTTGACCGCTTCGAACCAACCAGGGCGATTAAAGGTCAGTTCCGTTTCACTCCCTTGGTTGAAGTAATTCGGACGCTCCCATCCATAGGCGCATCCAAAGACAGCGCCTGCTGCTTTTTGATCCTCATAGATCGGGGTTAGACGTTGAAGGCGACCGGCTTCTCTTTCTTCAAAAGGATAGTGAACACCGAATTGTAATCCGAAGCATTCGATCGCCTTATCGAGGCGGTACTGCCGATCAGCAAAAGGTCCAAACCGTCGTGAATCAACGGCCAGGGGATCCATTGGCGGCGCGCCATCAACCATCCAGTTGGCAAGGAAAGAACCAGCGCCACCACCTTCCATAACGCCCATTGACGACCCAGTTAGCAGCCAAGCATTATCCAACCCTGTAGCTGGTCCAATCAAAGGGTTAGCATCAGGGGTAAAAGTAATCGGGCCGTTCACTACGGTCTTGATGCCAGCTGTTGCAAGTGAAGGGATACGCTCCATCGCCATCATCATGATATGTTCGATCGGCTCCAGATCAGGTGGCAAGAGCTCCATGCCAAATTCAGGTGGTACACCGTCGATTGACCAAGCTTTCGCCTTCTTCTCATAGGGCCCAATGATCATGCCGTTTCGTTCTTGCCTAACGTACCAGCTCTCTTCCGGATCACGGATGATCGCCAGCTCCGGTTCCCCAGCTTCGATACGTGCCTCAACATCGGGCACAGCATCCGTCACAACGTACTGATGCAGCATTGGCACCACCGGCAGATCAAGCCCCATCATCGACCCAATCTCACGGCACCATGTGCCAGCAGCATTGACGATATGCTCAGCCACGATATCGCCCTTGATGGTCTTGACCAGCCACTCTCCATTCGCTGCTTTTTCGATGCCAAGCACTTCATTGTGTCGGTAGATCTCGGCTCCTCTGGATCGAGCACCGGCGGCCATGGCATTGGTCGCTAAAGTCGGATCGACGTGACCATCAAGCGGCTCATAGATGGCACCAAGAAGACCTTCTGTCTCAACAAGAGGATAGAGATCTTTCAACTCTGATGGTGACAGAAGATGGAAATCATAACCGACAAACCGACCAAGCCCCTGAACATGGCGAAACTCATCCATGCGGTCGGGGTTGCGGGCAACCCGCAAAGCCCCCGATGGATGGAACCCGGTTTCTAGGCCCGTTTCCTTAGGCAAGATGTCCTTGTACAACCGAACCGAAGTGGCTCGCATTTCCATGATGGTCGCATTGTGTGCGAAGTGGGTGCAGAGCCCAGCGGCATGCCAGGTCGAACCCGCCGTCAGCTCATTCTTCTCAACCAACACGACATCAGACCAGCCACGCTTCGTCAGATGGTAGAGGAGAGAGACACCCATAGCGCCACCGCCGATAATCACAACTCTTGCGTGGGTTTTCATTGGCTAACCTCTCACTCGTTCATTCCGGGGATCGAAAGCCGCAGCCGCTAGTGGTTCGAGTTCAAAACGTTGCCCGGCTATTGAGATTTCAAATTGAGCCTTACGATAATTTTTTAGACTCATACCGACGGGTGTTTTGACCGATGCGAAACAGATGGATTTGCCCGTCCTAAAACCTCGCCCGCCTGATGTGGTTTGGCCGACAAGCTTCCCATTGCGGAAGATCGGCTCATCATGCAGCAACAAGGGATGGCCGCCTTTGACGGCAAAGGTTAACAGCCGTCGATCAACGCCAGAACTTTTCTGTTCAACCAGAGCCTTGCGACCAAGGAAATCACCTTTGTCCCAATCAATCGTGAAACCTAGCCCGGCATTCAATGGCGTATCTTCTGTCCCAATGTCATGGCCCCAGTGTTTATAGCCTTTTTCCAGGCGACAAGCATCCAACGCCAGATGGCCAACATGGGCTAAAACGTGATCTTTCCCTGCCGCAACCAATTGTTCATAAACGGAAGCTGCCTGTTCTGCAGGAATGTAAAGCTCCCACCCTAGCTCTCCAACAAAGGACACACGCGTTGCTCTGACCCGGTTCATGCCCAAGGCAATTTCCTTTGACGTGGAGAACGGGAACGCCTCAAAAGAAAGGTCTGTATTCGTCAGTCTTTCCAGGAGAGCTCTACTCATTGGACCCATCAGGCCAAGAACCGCTTCTGACGAAGTCGAATCCGTTACTATCACCTCGTGATTCTTTGCTTGCCTTTCCAGCCAAGCCAGATCTTTCCATCGCGTGGCCGCGCCAGAGACAATCCGGAAATGGTTGTCGGAAAATCTAGTGACCGTTATGTCCGCTTCGATGCCACCCTGTTCATTCAGCATCTGTGTGTAGACGGCTGTCCCGTCAGAAACATCAATATTGGAAGTGCAAAGATACAGAAGCATCTGCAGGGCCTGTGGCCCTCGAATGTCCAATTTAGTGAAGGGACTGAGTTCCAACAAACCAACACCAGAGCTCATAGCTTGAACTTCGCGCTTAGCCATTGGCCACCAATGTTGATCCTCGTAGGAATAGCGTAGGCTCTCTTCTTCTGCACTTTGCGCAAACCATAGTGGCAGTTCCCATCCCGTTGGTGCACCAAAGAAAGCGCCAGCGGCAGCAAATTGCTCATGCAGAACTGAGCGCTGTAACCCTCGGCCAGCTTTGGCTTGCTTGAGAGGCCAGTGTGTGCCGAACACGTCTCCAACTGCTTCTTTCATACGTTCCACAAGGTAGGGGCCTTGGCCAGACGTTCGGTGAAATCTCGCGATGTCAACGTCCCAAAGATCGAAAGGCGCCTGGCTGTCCCTCACCCATTCGGCCATGGCCTTTCCGACACCTGCGGAAGACATCATACCCACTGAATTCATACCTGCCGCTAAGAAGAAGCCCTTGAGAAAAGGCGATTCACCCAACAAAGGACGGCTGTCCGGTGTGAATGATTCCGGCCCGTTCATGAAGTGCTGGATACCTGTTCGTTCAAGAGCTGGTAGTCGGTTTAGGCCGCCAGCCATAAAATGCTCAAATTGATTCCAGTCCTCGGGCAGTTCCAAGAACGCGCGATCTCCTTCTGGCCCGTAGGCCTCCCAGGGCTTGGCGTTGTATTCGAACCCACCTAGAACCAGTTTCCCAGTGTCACCCTTGATGTAAATTCCACCGTCTAGATCACGGAGGATTGGGAAAGGGTTGGGCAATTCAGGCATCGCTTCGGTGACCACATACATGTGCTCGACGGCCTGTAGTGGCACAGGGACACCAGCCATTTCACCCAGTCTCTGCGACCAAGCGCCAGCGCACACAACCACCTTTTCGCAAGAAATTTCCTCACCTGTCGAAAGCGTGAGGCCCCGAACCTGTCCGTTATGTCGATGAAATGCCGAGCATGCTGTGTCTTCTCGGATTTCTATTCCGGCGGCCCGCACTGCTTTGGTATAGGCCATACAGATATCAACCGGCGTGGCTTGACCGTCTTCAGCAACATAAAGGCCGCCAACCAGATCATCGGTTCTAAGATAGCTCGCTTGTTCTTTGATTTCGTCAGGTGTCACGAGATGGGCATCCATAGCCATCATACCACCAACGTCTGCTATCCTTGCCAATTCGATCATGCGCTCTTGAGATTTGGTTAGCCAAAATCCACCCGTGCGCTTGTACCCCGTTGTTTGGCCGGTCTCTTCTTCTAAAGCAGGAAATAGTTCTGTGGCATATGACGCAAGCTTTGTGCCGTTCACAGAGGCACGTAATGGTCCAACGATGCCAGCAGCGTGCCAGGAGGTACCAGAAGTGAGCTTGTTACGTTCGATCAGCAGAACATCCGTGATGCCTAGCTTTAAGAGATGATAAGCAACCGAGAGGCCGATGATCCCACCGCCAATGATAACAATTTCTCGGTCCTGAGTTTTAGCCACGGTCCCACCTGAGCTTCGATACAACCAAGACACCTAAGGTCAAAAGAAGATTGCTGTCAAAGTCAAAATTACGACCGATTTGTGATTGTCACTAATCCCTGTTCAGGATCAACAGTGACGTGATCACCCGATTGGATCAAAGCCGTCACGTCGCCGTCCTCAAATCTATCAACCATCGGCAGACCGGCCAAAGCTGCACCCTGGACCAGGATAGTGTTGGCCGCGTTAAAAATAATGGCCTTTGGCGTAATACCTCTGGACTTCATTTCGTGTAACATCCAGGCTGAAGCAACGCCGCCTTTAGCGGTATTGAAAACCAAAATCTTACCATCATAAGACTGGCCATGGAGTTTGTGAGCAGGCCTGGAGAAAACACCATTAATGCGGTCCAGGTCATAGCGTGCGGAGAAATCATCTGACGTTACTAAGGCTTCTCCTTCGACCTTTGGGCCGAACCCTTTGTGACACTTGAGCTCTATCATTGAACGATCTCCCCAGCCACAGCAGACGCAATACAATCCTCCATCGAAGCCAAAGCAGGCCGATAGCCGTAGCCTCCCAAAATGTTCACGATCTTAGTTGAGTTCGACAACAGTCGCTTCCACCCATTGGCCTCACCAATCTCGCGGGCGTATTGTTGGTAGAAGCAGGTGCCTTGCAGCACTTTTCCGCCAAAAGCTTCTATAGCATCGTTGTAGCGCATCCGTTGAGCATCCGCATAAACAGAGGGCGCCGTGCAAACAATTAGAGCCGTATCTTGATGCCTTCTTCGATCTCGGCATAGACCCGCGACTTGCTGCATTTCCACCAAAGAAAGCTGCGGTGCCGCGAAGACCACAACATCAACTTTCTCCCCTTTGGCTCCGAATGGAGCGCGCAAGGCGGAAATGTCTTCGCTTGTGATCGTCTCGGCAGCCAGTTTTTCACCGCCTACGTCCTTGAGGCTGTGGCACTCTGGTGTGATCCCTACGATGTGGAATAGTGGCGTTGAACCGTAGGAGGCCATAGCCGCTCCAAAATGCTTGATTTCGTCCGAGGTTGGGACGCTTTCAATGCCTTCAATCACCGGTACTTCCCAATAGGAACCTGCCTGCTTTCCAATGGTAGCACCCAGTACCCCCCAGTCTGTCAACTCCCCGGGTTGCTCCGTCACTCGGTAGCGTTTGGTCGCTTGCCGGTGTTTGTCAAGGTGCAATCCATAGCGCGGTGTCCGCCCCGTTAAACCGGCCGCTAAAGCCGACGGCCCGCCCTCAAAATTGGACCGCGCCCCGCAAACCGAATTTGAGTAAATCACCACCCCAGTATCGCCGTAAGCCACATGGTCACCCAAAACCGGCGGCATAATGGTTTGATAGTTGATGCAGGTATCCGTCATCATGATCCCTAGTTTTTCGCAAGCAGCCACAAATCGACGCTCAAGATTAGCCATCTCTTCTGTCTGGCCCAAAGGATCATAGTAGGACAAATCCACACCACGCGGATCGGTAATCATGGGTATGGCTACCTTGCGTTCTAACACTGAAAGTTCAGCGAACTGCTCAACAAAGGCGACGCCCGCTTCACCGAGAGATTCCGGGTCCGCCATCATATGGGCCTGGCTGACAGCAACCATATCTTCTGCGTCAAACATGCCACCAACCTGCTTCTGATGCTCGATTGCCCACTGTCGTGCTGGGCCCATTTCGCCCGCCAACATGGCTCGTTCTTTTTCTGATAATTTCATTCTGCAAACTCCCAAGCCTAAGTATCTACCGCGTGAAATGACCGATTCAAGTCAAATATGAAACAAGTTAAAACAACCCTTGATTGATGAGCGCTGGATTTTAAGTTATCGTTTTGTTTAGGAGGGCACAGCCATGATTAGAAGCACTTGGTTATTTTTCTTCATTTGTACAACTTCTGTACTTGTTTTAGGAAGCGATACACTCTTCGCGACAGAGCACCCCCATGAGGATCCAAACACCAATCCCAAATTAGCCGAAATCTTTGCCTGGTTAACTGTTGCTGTCGTGCTGATGGAAAACGCATTCGCTGTAATTTTTAACTCCAGGTTCTTTCTCATTTTCTTCAGCCGAAAAGGCCTACGGTCCCTCATCATTATCCTGGGGTCATCGTTGGTTGTTTGGAAATTCAATTTGGATATCTTTGCGGATCTCTTCAATGCTGTGGTCCCAGACAAACCAATTGATAGGGGCTTTTTTTCAGGCTTCTTAAGTGCCCTCACTCTCAGCGGCGGTAGCGCGAGTCTACACACCCTGATGACCAAACTTTCAATTCGCTCCGACAGAACCGACGTGGAGGAAAAGCCTGAAAGCGGCAAAGCTTGGATAGTAGTGAGAGCCGCCGGGTTGTTGCCCAATCAAAGTTTGATGGTTGAGTTAAATGAGATTGCTACCCCAGAAGACGCCGATGCCAAACAAACCCATCATGTCGTTGGAATGTGCCGTGCCAGACAAAAACCCTGGCCACTGATCAAAGACTACTTTTTATCAAGGAGCGATCGGTTTCCAAGAAATGGTGGTTACGAAGTCAAACCGGACACGACTTACAAAATTTGGGTCGCGAAATTCGACGGCGACCAACCCAACAGACCTGCCAATTGGCAACTATTAAACGATTCACTTTTCACATTCGAATCCAGAGCAATTCTAGATTTTGATATAAAAGAAAGTTTCTTCACATCAGACCCGATTACGCCCCCCAAAGATCCCAAAACAGAGAGCTGAGTTTCGGTAACAGGGCGAGCGAAAATACACTGCTAAATAATCAAATTCGACAATATGTCGTTGTCAGTTATGTCCTGAAAACCGAAGCCATTGTTGGTCATGCGATGCTCAAAGTCAGCAAAATTTTCGGCACTGCTTGTTTCCAGACCAATAAGAATCGTACCAAAATTGCGCGCTGATTTTTTCATGTACTCAAATCGAGAGATATCATCGTCTGGACCTAGCAATGAGAGAAAATCCTTTAGAGCACCGGGGCGCTGTGGAAGACGGAGGATAAAGTACTTTTTGAGGCCTGAGTATTTTAGGGCCTTCTCTTTCACTTCTGGCAAGCGCTCAAAATCAAAATTGCCGCCAGAGGTCAAGCAGACAACTTTTTTACCTTTCAGCTCATTTGGATCAAGATCTGTCAAAGCATCAATCGTCAAGGCGCCCGCTGGCTCTAGAACAATGCCTTCTATGTTCAGCATTTCGATAATAGTGGTACAGAGGCGTGTTTCCGGCACAAGAACCATGGCGGCAGGATCATGGTCGGCTAACACTTGGTAGTTCGCTCTTCCTATTTGTGCGACGGCTGCGCCGTCAACAAAGTTGGAAAGCGTCGCTAACTTAACTCTCTCTCCGGCATTCAGAGCAGCATGCAGCGAAGCCGCTTCTGCCGGTTCCACCAATAGGATCTTGGTAGAGGGTGAAAAGTCGGCGAATACTTGAATGACACCGGCTGACAGACCGCCACCGCCCACTGGTAACAAAAGGATGTCGATCGCTGGTTCTTGCTCCAACATCTCCAATGCAACAGTGGCTTGGCCTTCTATAATGTCCAAATGATCAAAAGGTGGAACAAAAGCAGCCCCAACAGATTCTGCAAATTCAATCGCCGCCGTATTGCACTCGTCAAAAATATCACCGACTAAACGGATCTCAGTTTCGCCTTTGCCAAAAACCTCCGTCTTGGTGATTTTCTGTGCAGGTGTGGTCGTTGGCATAAAGATTGTGCCGCGCTTGCCAAAGTGATCGCAGGCCCAGGCAAAACCTTGAGCGTGATTGCCAGCTGACGCACAAACGAAATGGTCAAGCTCTGGATTATCGGCCAATGCTTTACGAAAGAAGTTGTAGGCACCGCGGAGCTTATAGGACCGAACGGGGGACAGGTCCTCGCGCTTCAGTAGGACTGAGCATCCAAAGCGTTGACTTAGGTGGAGGTTCTCGGCCAAAGGCGTAGGCTGCAGAACTGACTGCATCGCCGCCTTGGCTTGACGCACGGACTGAAGAAAAGCTGACATAATTACTCAATCGAAAAAGGGATCGCCTAACTAGCAAGCCACTTTGCCGATAGCAACAACCTACATCATCTCACTTTGAACTTCCTGGATCGCTTTATCCAAGATATCAAAGAGTTCGTCGATCTCATCTTTCTGAATAATCAAAGGGGGCGAGAAAACACATAGATTAAAGATCGGGCGCACAATGAGCCCCATCTCCTCGCACTTTGCATCGACGCGGTAGCCGAAATCAGTATCGATCGCCAAGCGCTTTTCCTCAGGCAGATCCGGTGCCGCAGTTCCTTCGACACAACCAACCAAACCCATCCCTCTGGCGTTACCAATGATGTCATGACGAACGAGATCTTTGAGGCGTTCCTGGAAATGTGGCGTCAGCTCCCGGACATGTTCTAACAAGCCGTCGCGTTCTATGATTTCAATATTCTTGAGAGCCGCCGCACAGCAAATTGGGTGGCCGGAGTAGGTGAAACCGTTGGAGAAGGTGGCAACATAATCCTCACTCTCATCACCAATATCATTCATCAATCGATCAGATATGATCGCGGCGCCCAATGGCTGATACCCCGATGTTAAACCTTTCGCACAGGTGATGATGTCAGGAACAATATCAAACACAGGCTCTGAGGCAAACCAATGGCCCAAGCGGCCGAAACCTGTCACGACTTCATCAGAAATGTAGAGGACATCGTGTTTGCGGCAGATTTCCAAGCAGCGCTTGTGATAACCTGGCGGCGGTACAATCACACCACCGGAAGCCAAAAGTGGTTCCGCAATAAACGCAGCTACTTTGTCAGCACCGGCATCCAATATGGCGCTTTCTAAGTCCACAATTTTTGCATCACACCAGTCTTCAACTGACATACCACTTGGTCGAACATAAGGATTTACATCTGATAGGAACCGCACCAGATGTTCCGCTGTATCCATGTGCGATTTATCGCGTGCCTTACCCGATACAGAAGCCGCCAGGTAAGTTGAACCGTGATAACCGCGTTCCCTGGCGATCACTAGCTTCTTTTCCGGGCGGCCCTTGAGATTATTATAAAAATGAACGAAACGAAGCGCCGTATCAACTGCCTCTGACCCACCATTGGTCAGGAACACGCGATTGAGATCACCAGGAGCGAATTCAGCGATTTTTCGCGACAAAACAGACGCGGGCTCAGCCGCCATCCCGAATGGGTTGAAATAAGGCAACGCCATCGCCTGTTCAGCAATCGCATCCGCCATTTCTTGGTTGCCGTAGCCAATTTGAACGCACCACATACCACCAGGGCCGTCGATGTAGCGCTTACCATCGGGGCCAATCAAATGGATGCCTTCGCCTCTCGCTACAATCGTGCGATTGGGATCATCGCCACCTACGCCATTCCAAGGGTGAATAAAATGTTCATTGTCCCAATCACGGATGTCGTCAGGACTGACACCATTGTGTTGGCTATTTACCTGTGCTTCTAAAGACATAGATTAGGAAGTAGCTCTAGAATGCTGTCGCTTCAAGTCTCAGATGGGATAGATCAGAATTATGAAGATTAGACTCCTGACAGAGAATTTGGCCTCGGACATGGTTTGGTTGGCCGAATGGGGTTTCTCCGCCTGGATAGAGTATGCAGGTAAGAACATTCTGTTCGATACCGGTTACTCTGACGTTTACCGCAAGAATGCCGCTCATGCAGGGATTGACTTGGAAGAGGCTGATTTCCTAGCACTTTCCCATTTTCATCGGGATCACACGAGGGGACTCCTTTATCATCCTTTCGAAAGCAAAAAGAAATTGCTCCTTCATCCAAGAGTGCTGACAGCGCGCTACAAAAGTGATGATGAACAACTCCATGCCGATTATGCCGATATTCGAACGACACTCACTGATGACTTTGAATTGATACAAACAACCGACCCTGTCGAATTTGTTGAGGGTGCGTTTTTCTTGGGCGAAATTCCACGAGCGAACTCCTTTGAGAAAGGTTGTTTCTTCGAAGATCCTATGGAAGACGACACCGCGCTGGCCTTCAAAACTGACAAAGGCGTCGTGGTCGTCTCAGGTTGTTCTCACGCAGGCATCTGCAACATCTGTGAATACGCAAAAGCCGTTACTGGCCAACCACTCTATGCCGTCGTCGGAGGCTTTCACCTGATGCATGACGAGGATCCACCGGTACAAGAAACCATTGATTATTTTAGGGCCGAAGCGCCTGAACATTTGATGCCAGTGCATTGTATCGATTTCGATATTCAGGCCGCATTTCAAACAGCACTGGGCTACAACCGACCCGGGGCAGGATCTTTAATCGAGCTTTGATTTCGCTCAGAAACCTTCAAAACAGTTACCCAAGGGCTCAGCACCACAAGCAATGAATGATCGATCACCCATTAAATCAATCCTTGTCATCAACCAAAGCCGTGAGGAGGTAGAACCAGCTTTACTTGCCATTGTCGAAGATGTGGGAGTAACTTTCGCAACCGAACCTGATCAAGTATTGCCCGCACTGGAAAAGGCCCAACCAGAAGCCATTTTTTCCATGTCGCAATCAACGTTCCCTGGATCGGCTCAACGCGAGGCCATTGATTTTCCATCCGTTCGCTGGTTTCATGTCGCCGGCTCGGGCTATGAGTACATCCAACCCTGGGACGGGGAGCGTGTGACTGTCACTAATGGGCAGGGAGTGTTGGCGCCTTTTCTGGCTGAGATGGTTTTGGGCGCGATGCTTATGTTGAATGGGAACTTCCCTAGTTATGGTGAACAACAGAGGAAGAGGATCTGGCAAAGACAATTCTTCAAACCAATAGAGGGGCAGACACTACTGATCGTTGGTGCAGGCGCTATTGGTTCTCTGGTTGCGGCGAAAGCCAAGAGCCAAGGAATGCGGGTCATCGCAACCCGCCGAACACCCCAACCAGATCCGAACATTGATGAAGTTTACAGTGATGCCGAACTGCCCCGACTTTTGGCAGAAGCGGATTTTGTCTCTTTACATGTCCGGTTAACAGATCAGACCAAGCATCTATTCAATCAACAGACTTTCGATCGCATGAAGCCCGGTGCCTTCCTAATCAACACCTCAAGAGGCCCAGTTGTCGACGAAGAAGCCTTGTTGTCCGCCTTGCAGCGTGGACAAGTTGGTGGTGCCTATTTGGATGTTTTCGAGGTTGAACCTCTACCCAAGGAAAGTCCGTTGTGGGAAACTCCAAATGTCATCCTCACACCGCACGCCTCCGACAACATCATTGACTGGACCCACCGATGTACTGATTTGTTTGTACAAAACTTGCGCCGTTGGAATGATGGACAAGAACTGATCAATTTAGTGCAGTCTTAGGAGCGCTTATGACGTCCACCGATCAGTACACCACTGACGTCGCTTTCACCAAGTCGGTAAAACAGGTTCAAGAAAAATTAGGCAGCAGAGCCATGATGGAACGGCTCGAACAAAGTGAACGTTGGCAGACAACGGTTACACCTGACCTCGCTAAGTTCCTCCAGGCCCGCACCTCCATCTACCTGAGTACCGCTAGTGCCGACGGTCGCCCCTACATGCAACACCGCGGTGGTCCACCTTGCTTTATTCGCATTGTTGATGAAAGAACGCTGGAGTTTGACGATTACCCAGGGAATCGACAGTACATCACGCTTGGGAACTTAGCCGAGAACGACCAGGTTCTCATCTTTGCTATGGACTATGAGCAGAAACAACGAATCAAGCTTTGGGGCCGGGCTAAGCTGGTTGATCTGCCTGAACCCAAAAAGGCATTTGGCGCGACACAAGTCATAAGAGTCCTGCAGTTCGAAATCGAAGCCTGGGATGTAAACTGCAAATCTTATTTGCCAGATTTCTATCGCCGCGAAACCGTAGAGCTTGCGACCAAGAAAATGGCAGCTAGGATAGCCGAGCTAGAAACCGAAGTCGCACGGTTGCGAGACGCACTGAAAAGATAGAAGGAAGAAATCAGTATGTTTGCCCATGTATCGCTGGGAGTAAGCAACATAAAAAGGTCGCTCGCCTTCTACGACCCGGTGATGGCGACGTTGGGTTACGATCGACTTTTTGGCGCTGAGGAAGAAGAATTTATGGCCTATGGTCCAGAGGATTCATTTTTCATCATAAATCGCCCGTTGGAAGAAGAACGAGGTGAACCTCAAGCGACGAACGGCACACACATTTGCTTGAAAGCACCAAGTAAAGAAGCCGTCGACGAATTCCACAAAAGCGCATTGGAGCAGGGCGGGACTAGCAACGGCGAACCAGGCATCAGACCTCAGTACAATGCCACATACTACGCGGCGTTCATTTTGGACCCCGATGGTCACAAGATAGAAGCTCTTTTTCACTTAGAAAGCTGACGTTCTCAAAAAGGCCATGACTGCGCCGCAAATTTGACTGACAAGGTCACGAAGTTGGAAGGCCCTCACCAATGCAGAGCCTTTTAAATGATCCTTGTACGTTTAACCTTGATTCTTACCTGTTTGAGTTTACTCTTTCTCGCGCCCAAATTCAGCGCTGCAAATCAATTCGGACTTGCTCTGGCAGACGCCGCCGAGCAACAAGTCGGTGTCACGGTTACCTATGATCCGAGTTATGTTTCTATCCCCTTTCCTGGCGGTGACATTCCACGAGACAAAGGCGTATGCTCCGATGTGTTCATCAGAGCGCTTAGAGATGCCCACCAGATTGACCTCCAGCAAAGAGTCAATACTGACATGAAAAAGGCATTCTCTCGTTATCCCAAAACATGGGGGCTAAAATCTACAGACACATCCATTGATCATCGCCGAGTTTACAATTTACAAAGATTTCTGGAGCGACAGGGTTTTTCTCTGCCGGTCAGCTCAGATGCTAACGACTATCTTCCTGGTGATATTGTCACATGGATGCTGCCTGGTAACTTGCCTCATTTGGGTTTGGTTTCCGACAAAAAGTCCCTCTGGAGCGATCGATATTTGGTTATCCATAATATTGGAGCTGGTACACAAATAGAGGACCGTCTTTTCGACTTTGACGTTAAGGGTCACTATCGCATCACCCAAACCTTCTAGACATTCAAAGCTGCAAGGTTCCTTAACTTTTTGCATGGCAGCAAAATTTGTTGTTAAACTGCGAAGTGCTGCAAAAAGGAGAAGAGTTCGGTGTCACAATCTGAAATCCTAAATGTTCCTGCAAGATGTGGTCGTGCTGTTCACCTCAAAGCCGGTCAATCGTTGAAAATCATCAACACTCACGGCCATCAGGTTGTCGACTTCTGGGCTTTCAATACCGAAGACATGAGCGAGTTCCTGTCCATGGAGCATTTAAGAGCCACGCTCGGCACGATCTTCCCTCAAGCAGGGCAAGGCCTGATTTCCAACCGCCGACGCTCGATCATGGATTTTGCCGAAGATACCTCACCCGGTGTTCACGACACGGTCATGGCCGCCTGTGACACCCATCGCTACGCCTCCTTAGGCTGCACTGAGTACCACGACAACTGTACCGACAACTTGAAAGCAGCAATGAAAGCCATTGGTCTAGGCACTCCCGAGGTTCCCAGCCCCTTCAATATTTGGATGAACATCCCCGTTGGACCTGACGGTTCCACCAGTTGGGAAGCGCCAGTGTCGAAAGCCGGAGATTACGTTGTTTTGAAGGCCATGATAGATGTCGTCGCTGTCATGTCTTGCTGCCCGCAGGATCTAGTTCCAGTCAATGCCGGTGCGCCCACGGAAGTTCACTATCAAGTTCTAGATTGATTTCATGTATGGCGCTACGTCCGTGTAAGATGTCTGGAAGCAAAATTTCTTTAGTTTCGAATCATGCGTTGTTCGCTACTAAAGCAACCCATCTAATATCTTTTTATCTGATAGAGAGATTTGGACAGTCCATTAGAATCGTAAAGCTTAAAACCCTTCTGGAACAACCGGAAGCCATTTGTAAGTGAAACGCTTGCGTAATTGTTTGATATAACATCAGTTTTCTTTGACGGTGATTCAACGAAAAAAGAAATTGCGTTAGAGTTTCATCACGGATGTTTAGGACCTAACGCCTAGAAACAAAAAAGGGCCAGTCGAATGACCAGCCCTCTCTCAAATTCATGTAGAATTGGTTAGTCGAGTGCAGCGTCCAATTCAGGGACCGCATCAAACAAATCAGCAACAAGACCGTAGTCAGCAACCTGAAAAATAGGTGCTTCTTCATCTTTGTTGATCGCTACGATGACTTTAGAGTCTTTCATACCAGCCAAGTGCTGGATAGCGCCAGAAATACCAACAGCGATGTAGAGGTCAGGTGCAACCACCTTACCTGTCTGACCAACCTGGTAGTCGTTAGGCACATAACCGGCGTCAACCGCAGCACGAGATGCACCCACAGCAGCGCCAAGTTTGTCAGCAATCTTGTCCAGCATAGCGAAGTTTTCGCCATTCTGCATACCTCGACCACCTGAGATAACGATCTTAGCAGATGTCAATTCTGGACGGTCAGAAGATGAAAGCTCTTCACCGACAAATGAAGACATGCCCGCATCACCCGCGCTTGAGAATGCCTCAACAGTGGCAGAGCCACCTTCCGCAGCCGCCGCTTCAAATGACGTCGCACGTACTGTCACGACCTTCACAGAATCAGTAGACTGGACAGTTGCGATAGCGTTACCAGCGTAGATTGGACGCTCAAAAGTATCAGAAGAAACGATTGCTGAAATGTCTGAAATTGGCTGAACATCCATCAAAGCACCAACACGTGGCAGCAGGTTTTTGCCGTATGTGGTGGCTGGAGCAAGCACGTGTGTCATGCCTTCCGCAGCGGCAACAACCGTTGGCGCAATGTTTTCAGCAAGGCCATTACCAAGCTCAGCAGCGTCAGCATGAAGAACTCTCGAAACACCAGCAACTTTAGCCGCTTCTTCAGCAACAGCAGCGGAACCAGAACCCGCAACCAAAACCGCGATGTCGCCACCGATTTCGGCAGCAGCAGCAATTGTGTTCAACGTCGCTGGCTGAAGCGCAGCATTGTCATGATCTGCAACAACTAGAATGCCCATGATTATATCACCTTTGCTTCGTTCTTGAGTTTATCAACCAGTTCAGCAACAGAACCAACGATCACGCCAGCTGCACGGGCAGCAGGCTCTTCAACCTTCACTGTGTTCACACGTGGTGTTGTATCCACGCCGAGATCAGCAGGAGTCATCGCATCGATTGGCTTCTTCTTTGCCTTCATGATGTTTGGCAGCGACGCATAACGAGGCTCGTTCAAACGAAGATCAACAGTCAAAACAGCAGGAAGGTTGATTTTAACATTCTCAAGACCCGCATCAACTTCACGAGTGATCGTCGCTTCGCCGTCACCGACTTCGAGATTCGAAATGAATGTACCTTGTGGCCAACCCATCAGCGCGGAAAGGATCTGGCCAGTTTGGTTGTTGTCGCCGTCAATGGCTTGCTTGCCAACGATTACGATGCCAGGCTCTTCTTTCGCGATCACTTCTTTCAGAAGTTTTGCAATCGCAAGGGGCTGAAGCTCATCATCAGTGTTAACGTGAATGCCACGATCCGCGCCCATAGCGAGTGCAGTACGGATAGTTTCCTGACACTGCTGGACACCAAGAGAAACCGCAATCACTTCGCTGGCTGTACCAGCTTCTTTCAAGCGAATGGCTTGCTCAACTGCAATCTCGTCAAAGGGGTTCATTGACATCTTGACGTTTGCCAATTCAACGCCTGACTGATCGGGCTTAACGCGTATTTTCACGTTGTAATCAACAACGCGCTTAACGCAGACCAAAACTTTCATTTCTAGTCCTTTCGGGGATGATAAGAAAAAGCCCTCGGGAAAAGCTACACGTTGTCCGTTGGGCACCTCAATTTGGCGCGGACACTAGGAGGGGTCTTAAAGTGAGTCAATACTATCCGCGACGTTGCGATATAAATTCGCGTCAGCGATTGGCACCTGGCACCCAAAGAACGTCGGAACGGCCATTATCGTTGCAAATTCTGGACAAAACAAAGAACAAGTCGGACAATCTGTTTAGGTAACGCACAACCTCTCGGTTGATCTCTTCTTGATCAGACAATTCCACGACAAGGCGTTCAGCCCTCCGAGTCACCGTTCTCGCCATATGCAGATAAGATGCCGCCGCTGAGCCGCCAGGTAATATAAAAGATTTCAGCGGCTCTAGCTTGTCATTGAAATCATCGATCTCTTTTTCAAGGCGCTCTGTTTGGGCTGAAGTCACCCGCAGAGGCTCGTATCCCAGATCAGGAGCATCGGGAGTACAAAGATCCGCACCAACGTCAAAGAGATCGTTTTGAATCAAGGATAACAAGGCATCTAAGCGCTCGTCGTTCTGAGTATGCAAGCGCACGAGCCCCAGAACCGCGTTGGCTTCATCAACTGTTCCATAGGCGGAAACACGGAGGTCATATTTAGCGACGCGCACTCCAGAACCAAGAGAGGTTTTCCCTTTGTCGCCGCCCTTAGTGTAAATTCGAGTAAGCTCAACCATGAAATGACCTTTAAGAACTTGCTTTCACAAGTAAAAGCGCAACAACCAAAGCAATCGTTACGAACTGAGAGATGACACGCGCGCGCATGAGAAGATTTGACTTCTCGCTCCCTCTCGCCATGGACACGAGCCCTAGCAGCAGAATCCCAATTGTGATCACTAATGCCGCAAAGACGAGGATCGTTAAAACAGTTTCCATTTCAGCTCCAATTTCGACGCTATGTCGATGAGGTCAATGTAAGGGTGAAGTCGGATCTTTCCATTGCGACATCGCGCAGCATATCAACGATGCGCACCCAGTCGCCGCCCAGACGGTCCTCGGCATTTTTGATGTCATACCAATGAACTTCAATCGGTCCCTCAACCATTCCAGTCAAGAAGTCATAGACTGCATCTAGATTTTTTCCAGCCCAGTCTTCGGCACCCAGTTGGTCATAGATTGATTGGTAGACCTCTTGTCTGGTTTCGAAAGAAGCATCTAAACGGCAGACATTCGCTTTGGTCTCTGTGCCAGTTGGTGTGAGTGGATTTTCTACAATTGGGGGCTCATCCTTAGAGCCAAACGGCCACCATCTCATCTTGTTGGATCCACTTTATGAAATGAGTCATAATGATCAACCGTTAACCATTGCAGCCATCTGTTCTTACTATTCTTGACGAACACAAGCCGTTTGGCACCACGACGGTCGCCGTCAAAATCGACGTCTGCTTCAATGAATTGACCAACATTCTTTGGTAAACGACCTTCATAGTTACCGAAGCGATTGCCGCCGATGGAATGGCCTGGCGAAGAATTCCAGAGATCGCGGCCGCGGCTCCAACCACGATCTTCCGCTTGACGCTTTGTCAGATAACATTTCGGCAGACGACCGGTTTTGTTCACTGTGTTGGTGACATTCACGAAGGTATAAGGATATTGCAGGCGATAGCGCTTTGCCATCGAAAGGAGTTTCTTATCGAAAGCTCCTTTGATCCGAGGTGCACTGCCGCAGATACCTTCGTCTCGGTAACCATAGTTATCCTTATTAACCTTTTGCTTCGGTTCCGCTTTTGCTACCTCAATCTTTTTAGCAGGTTTCTTCTTTTCAACTTTTTTGACGACAGTTGTTTTGACCGGCTCTGTTTTAGCGGGCTGTTCAACTTTTTGAACGGCTGGCTGGGCCGGAGCTGTCGCCTGAATTTGGTTTGTTTGTTCGCCACCGATAAGCTGCTGAAGCTTATCCAAGTTACCGGTCGCAGCAAAACCACCGACAATGAGTAAACCCACTACTATCGAAAGAATTTTCTTCATCGCTCTTCAGTTCTCCAAATCTTGGGCTTGCGGCATCGGTTCTATCCGCGAGATATATTTTATTTGAGGTAAACAAAGCAAGTCATTGACCAAAAAAGAGTGGGTGACCATAAAGCGAGAACTTCAAACAAAGAGATTAGATCATGAAGGTTTCACCACTCGCGCCTAAGAAATTCCCTGCAATGCCTCCCATTCCTGGTGTGGAAATGCTGACGGTCCAGTCTGGCATGAAATACCAAGGGCGAACGGATGTCCTGCTTGTGCGATTGGCTAAAGGCTCAACCATTGCTGGTACTTTCACGAAATCTTTGACCGCTAGCGCTCCTGTTGAATGGTGCCGAGAACAAGTCATCAAAGGCGACGTCTCAGCCATCATTGTGAATGCAGGTAATGCCAACGCCTTCACTGGATCGGCTGGTGTGAAGTCAGTAGAAGAGATGGTCTCCACCGCTTCTGAAACCGTCAACTGCGACCGGGATCAAGTCTTCGTGGCATCAACAGGCGTTATCGGCGAACCACTGCCAGCGGATATCATCGACCGTGCCGTGAAGGCCGACGCAGGTGCCTTTCAATCAAATGACTGGCAAGCCGCTGCTCAAGCCATCATGACCACGGACACTTTTCCAAAGGGTTCCACTAAAACTGTTTCCATCGACGGTACGCCGGTTAAAATTTGTGGGATAGTCAAAGGCAGCGGAATGATCGCGCCGGACATGGCCACTATGCTCGGTTTTGTTTTTACCGATGCCGCTATCCCAGCACCCATTCTTCAGAAAATGCTATCTGACGTCACAAACAAGTCCTTTAATTCCATTACTGTCGATAGTGACACCTCCACCAGCGATACGGTTTTGTTGACTGCGACTGGCCAAGCTAGCCACACGGCGGTCACATCAATCAATGACGCCCATCTGTCCGCTTTCAAAAGAGCTTTAAAAAACGTCTGCATCGATCTTGCTCAACAAATCGTGAAAGACGGAGAAGGCGCTAGCAAGTTCATTACTATCGATGTGACGGGTGCTAAATCCCAAAAAGCCGCACGTCGTATTGCTTTGGCCATCGCAAATTCGCCTTTGGTGAAAACCGCGATTGCTGGCGAAGATGCCAATTGGGGTCGTATCGTGATGGCAGTCGGCAAGTCCGGCGAGAAAGCAGACCGCGATGCTCTAGAAATTTCTATCGGGGGTCGCCAGATCACCGAAGGCGGCAAAGTCGTCGAGGGCTATGATGAAACACCCGTTGCTGAGCATATGAAGCATCAAAAGATCGACATCACAGTTGATGTTGGCGTTGGTCGTTCGAAGGCGCGGGTCTGGACCTGTGATTTGACCCATGGCTATATCGAAATCAACGCAGACTATCGGAGCTAGCAGCGGTGCGGGACTATCCTTCATTTCAAACGGAAAGACTGAAACTTCGCCCATTACGAGCCGAAGACAAGGCTTACTTAGAGGAGATTTGGTCTTTCAATGAAATAGCCGAGTGGAGTAAGTCCATTCCGTACCCATTGCCTGACAACTTTGCAGAAGCTTATTTATCAAAGAAGATTGAAGCACGAGATAAAGGCGATTTCGTTTGTTACATTCTCGAGCGGAAAGATAACCAACAAGTCATTGGCTACGCTGACATAATTTTTGAGGAAGACGAGGCCACGCCTGAAGTCTCGTTTTTCCTCCACCCCGATCAACATAGCCAAGGCTACATGAGCGAAGCGATCACCAATTTGCTTGCCCTTGCATTTGATCACTACGACATCGAACAGTTCTGTGCTTATGCGCGCGTTGAAAACACGGCTTCCCAACATCTAATGGCCAAGCTCGGCTTTGTTTGCGAGCGAGAGTTTCTTGATAACGAGTCCGTCCGTGGCGAAGAAATGATCCGTCGTTTCATCGTAACTAAGCAGGCCTTTCAATCTGTCCGATTGAGGGCGGGCTGTGCGGGGGCAAGTGGGCCGGCGTTGGAGATACCAACCGTTTTGGTGTCTGCTGTTGTACTGGTGGATGCTGATGATCGAATTCTGTTGGCTCAACGCCCAGAAGGCAAGTCCATGGCTGGTCTTTGGGAGTTTCCAGGCGGCAAAGTAGAACCTGGCGAAACTCCTGAAGCCGCCCTTGTAAGAGAACTTGATGAAGAGCTCGGCATATCAACAAAGAACTCCTGCCTGGCTCCCTTTACTTTTGCCAGCCATTCCTATCCCAAATTCCATCTTCTGATGCCGCTTTATGTTTGCCGCATCTGGGACGGCACACCTGAACCGCGTGAGGGTCAACAATTGGCCTGGGTCCGGTCTAACAAACTGCGCGACTATCCAATGCCACCCGCGGATGAACCCTTAATCGCGATGATCCGGGATTTTCTTTGAAATCACGAAGGTTTGGCGGGACCATTTAGATTTTGTTCAAAGGAACCCAGTGCGTCCGCTAATCGTGACTTTGCGGAGCCCGGCCGAAGCGGTTTTTGCTGGGAGGCATCTGGCCGCCAACCCGTCAAAAACAGAATGTCAAAGATGACAGGCAAACGACCTTGTCCGTCTTTTTGACTTTCCAGTTTTGACAACCCTGCCATCAGAACTGAACGAGCGGTTAGGTGTTTTATGCCTTGCGTTAAGGCCGCTGTTTCACCCATCCCTCTCAGATCGTGCAAAAGTTTTAATCCGGAGCCATAAGAAACAGAAATACGGTCGAGGTCTGCAACCGGGAGAGCAAATCCTGCCCGCTGCAACAAAGCAGCGGCTTCCCGCAAATCCAACACTGGCGAGAATCGAGGGCTGGCACCGCCTGTCACATCCATCTCTGCTTCCAGGAAGGCATTACGGACAGTGGCTAGGCTTTCACCGCCAATCATGGAGGCTAGGAAAAGCCCATCGGGTTTGAGCTTGTGTCCGACTTGCAAAAAACAGCCCGGTAAATCGTTCACCCAATGAAGAGCCAAGTTCGAGATTATCAAATCGAATTCTTGGTCTTCGAAGTTGAGGTGTTCTTCATCTATTGCCGCAGCAGGCAGACCTGTGTTTTGTGCCGCGCGCTCTACCATCCTCAAAGAGAGATCACATTGGACAATCCGAGCATTCGGCATCTGCCGTTGGACAAGCTTGGTGAGATAGCCTCTTTTGCAGCCCAAAATTAAAATCGAAGAAAAATCTCGTTTGATATCCAACAGTCGATCGGCCAAGCGTTCGGCAACTTCCTGCTCCAGAAAGTCATCAAACTTGGCATCTCGTGCCGCGCGGTCACGGTGCAAACGAACGAGGTTTCTGTCGAAGGGTTGTTGCAAATGGGTCATGGAGCCTCTCATGCCAGCTGTCATTGTTCTTTGACAAGGAAAGAATCATGTTAGCTTTCAACTATGGGCATTTTCCAAAACATTAAGTCTGTTAGTGGATTTCTTCTGGACCAAGTCATTCCACCCACTTGTCTGTCTTGCACAGAAACTGTGGGGAACTCAGCTGCACTCTGTCCAAATTGTTGGTCTTCGTTGACCTTTATCTCAGAGCCCTTTTGCCAGACCTGTGGCCTTCCATTCGACCTCGAGGACGACGATAACCAAGTCTGTGGACCTTGCTTGAAAAAAACTCCGCCCTACAGTCTGATGAGATCTTCGCTTATCTATGATGAAGCGAGCCGACCTATGATTCTGTCGTTCAAGCATGGAGACCAGTTAGATGCTTGCCCCACTTTTGCTAAGTGGCTCGCCACTGCCGACCCTTCGATGTTTCACGATGTTGATGTGGTCACTGCGGTTCCCTTGCACTGGCTACGTTTATTGAAGCGTCGATATAATCAGTCGGCGATGATGAGCAATGCGCTTGCTAAGACTCAAAACTTAGGGGCAATACCGGATCTGTTGACCCGGCAACGCAACACCGCTAGCCAAGGGCACCTAACGCGAAATCAACGGCGCGCCAACGTCAGAGGTGCCTTTAGGATGAACCCTCGTTATCAAGCTTTTGTGGAAGACAAGGTAGTCTTGTTAGTCGATGACGTTTTGACGACTGGCGCCACGATCGAGGCCTGTTGTTTAGCTCTACGAAACGCGGGAGCTGCCGAAGTTAGAGTTCTAACACTTGCGCGCGCTTCCTCTTCATAACCCTAAACGCAAGGTGAAAGCTTGCCGATCACCACAATTAGTCCTATTTATCGGCTCACACTTAACGATTTGGATTTATGATGGCTGGCAAAGTAGAGTTATTTTTTAGAGATTTTTGCCCCTTTTGTAGCCGCGCCGAACGCTTGCTAGAATCAAAGGGTATCGATTTCGAAGCCATTAACATCTGGGAGCAAACCGACCGCAAGAATGAGATGATCCAACGCAGTGGCGGGAAAACGTCTGTGCCGCAAGTTTTTGTCGACGGTGATTATCTCGGCGATTGCGATGCGATCTTCAGGCTTGAAATGCAGGGCGAACTGGATGAAGCCCTCGGTCTTGCATGACGGCCAAGTTCACAGCCGCCTGCATCCAGTTATCGGTCAGCGATCAACCAGAGACCAATGCTGAAATTACCTCCGATCTGATCCGTGAGGCTCATCAAGAGTCAGATGCAGAGTTCTTTGTAACGCCTGAATGCACCAACATGATCGTGCCGGATCGCCAACGCCTTCGACAGCTTGTGACAACCGAAGAAAATTGCCCCAGTCTTTGTGCGTTTAAAAGCCTGGCACAAGAACTGTCGATCTGGATTTGCGTTGGGTCGCTGTTGTTAAAAATTGAGGGTCAAGAGAAGCTCGTTAATCGACAGTTCTTGATCAATCCAGCAGGCAAGATTGTTAATCGTTACGACAAAATTCATATGTTTGACGTCGATATTCCTGACGGCCAAACATACAAAGAATCAGCGACCTATCAGGCAGGCACAAAACCGCAATTGTCAGACCTGCCTTGGGGCAAACTAGGTCATGGCATCTGCTACGATATGAGATTCCCTAAACTCTACCTCGGCCTTGCAGAAAGAGGTGCTGACTTCTTGCTCGCCCCTTCTGCTTTTACCGTTTTCACGGGCGAGGCCCATTGGCACACATTGCTCAAAGCACGTGCCATTGAGACCGGCTGTTTCGTCTTCGCTTCTGCCCAATGCGGAGAGCATGCCGAAGGCCGCAAAACTTATGGCCACTCTCTTATTGTTTCGCCCTGGGGTGACATCTTGGTGGATGGCGGCACACATGTGGGCTGGTTCAGTGTGGAGATCGATGTTGATAGAGTGAAGGAGGCGCGAAATCGAGTTCCTTCATTGAGCAACCAAGTCGACCTCAATTTTTAATCGCACAAATACGCTGTACAACAGCAGATCTTGGCGTGCCTAGCTCTACTGTTTCAAAAGCCTTTACGGTAAGATGAGCCTGGAAAGCATCGAGCAACTCATTCTCTTTCAGCAAGAAATCCGGATTACTAGGCCGTCCATAACGCTCATTACCGACAGCGAAAGTCTCATAGATCAGCACGCCTCCATCGGCCAACATAATAGGCAAAAGCGCTAAAAGTGGGCGATGAAGATAACGTGTCACAACAATCGCATCAAACTGCCGTTCAAAAAGGGAAGTATGCCCTCCCTGCTCTAAATCGATTTCAAGAGCTTCCAGTTGGTCGTTATATTGCTCCGAAGGTAAACCAACCGCCGACAGCAGAGAAATATCTCTATCGACCGCCACAACCGAAAATTCTTGTTCCAGAAAATAGCGACTATGCCGACCCTGGCCACAAGCAAGATCCAACACTTGCCCACCAGGTCGAATAAGGTGAGAGTGCCGTGTCACCCACTCAGACGGCAGAAAGCGATAGAGGGCCGGGTTATGGTCAAATCTTTCATTCATAAAGCTTGGCGTATCCAGTCATAATTCCTATATATGGTCCCTCGGACAAGACCCTAACAGAGAACCTCTGCCTTACTATGATCAAGTATTCTCTACAATGTTCAAACGGCCATGGATTCGATGGTTGGTTCAAAGACAGTGCTACTTTTGACCAACAATCAGCCTCAGGCCTGCTAACTTGTCCACAATGTGATGACCCCCATGTTGCCAAGACTTTGATGGCACCGCACATCGGCAACAATGCTGGCAAGAACCGTGGTGCGAGAGTTGCCGATACTCCTGCATCGCTACCGCCTGCACCAGCCCCTATGCCAACGCCAGTTGCGGCTCCAGCACCCGTTGCATTCACACCGCAACAAGTTGAGGCCATCGAGCAAGTTGGGGAGATGGTCAAGAAGGTGAAGGAGCACATCCTCAACACCTGTAAAGACGTGGGCAACAACCTGGCGGAAGAAGCGCGTAAAATGCACTACGGCGAAAAGAAATCCGAAGGCATTTACGGCACAGCCAGCCAAGACGACGTAGAAGAACTGTTAGACGAAGGCATAGAAGTGATGCCCGCGCCGTTTTTACAGAAACCGGACGCTTAGTCCGGCGGGCAGTCGGAATAATTCTTGATCAAAGCGAAATAGTTCACTGCAGTATCAGAACCCAATGTCCAAACAGCAGTGATTGGATTGTAGGTTCCGCCCTTGACCTCGACCAAATCCAAACCAGCATCATCTACCCAGATATCCATTTGCTCTGGAGTGACGAATTTTCGCCAATCATGGGTGCCTTTTGGCAACCAGCCTAGAATGTACTCCGCCGCAACGATTCCTAAAGCAAAAGATTTTGCGGTTTTGTTCAATGTCGACATTACCATCATGCCGTCGGGTTTCATAAGGTTTGCACAAGACTTCACAAAGTCTGCTGGCTCTGCAACGTGCTCGATGATTTCCATTGCCAAAACAACATCGAAGCGCTTTTCCTCTTCTAACAAAGCTTCAGCTGTCATCGCTCGATATTTAATTTCTAAGCCACTTTCCTTAGCATGAAGGCGTGCAACCTCGATGTTGCGTTCTGAAGCATCGACCCCCGTGACCTCGGCACCAAGACGGCTAAAAGGTTCAGACAACAGTCCGCCACCAGAGCCAATATCCAGGACTTGTAACCCTTTGAAAGGCTCGTACGACTGAGCATCGCAGCCGAAATGTTCGATCATCCGATCGCGGATAAAAGCGAGACGCAGCGGGTTCATTTTGTGAAGAGGGGCGAACTTACCCTTGGGGTCCCACCATTCTTCCGCCATTCGAGCAAATTTGTCTACCTCGGCTTGATCGATGGACGAATCCAACACCGCTTCTTTCATTGAAATTTTCTTTCTCCGACGCGGCTTTTGGGCCGCTCTAACTCTAACCTTGCGTCTTTCGTATGCTCAGAGTAAACGTAGCGCAAATTTTCTCTTATTTTACATCTAGTAGGTAGCAGCCGATATTTCCAGAGGCTGACTAAACAAAATGGCAAGAGTAGTAATGAAATTCGGCGGCACTTCTGTCGCTGATCTAGATCGAATTCGCAATGTCGCCAAGCGCGTCAAAGCAGAGTACGACAAAGGCAACGAAGTCGCTGTCGTGGTATCCGCTATGTCGGGCGTTACCAATCAACTGGTAGCTTACTGCCAAGACGCAGGCGAACTCTACGACACCAGAGAATACGACACTATCGTTTCTACTGGAGAGCAAGTGACAGTTGGCTTGTTATCAATCGTTCTGCAAGGCATGGGCGTGAATGCCCGATCCTGGCTTGGATGGCAGTTGCCCTTCCGAACGGATAATTCTCACGGCAATGCCCAGATCAAAGAGATCAACACCAGCGAAATCGAGGAGCGCTTTAAGGAAGGTCAAGTTGCCGTGATGGCGGGCTTCCAAGGCGTGTCTCCGAACAATCGCATCGCGACGTTAGGTCGAGGTGGATCAGACACGTCTGCTGTGGCTCTCGCCGCTGCGATGAATGCTGACCGCTGTGACATCTACACGGACGTCGATGGTGTTTACACGACCGACCCACGCATCACGCCCAAAGCACGCAAGATTGACCGCATCACTTACGAGGAGATGCTAGAGTTGGCCTCCGTCGGTGCGAAAGTGCTGCAAACCCGTTCCGTTTCGATGGCCATGCGCTACAACACAAGACTACAAGTCTTATCTAGCTTTGAGGACAAACCCGGCACATTAGTGTGTGGAGAGGATGAAGTTATGGAAGAAAATATTGTAACCGGTATCGCCTATAGCCGCGACGAAGCGAAAATCACACTCAGAGGGATTTCCGACAATCCAGGGATCGCTTCCTCCATCTTTGGCGCCATGGGTGATGCAGCGATCAACGTCGACATGATTGTTCAAACACTCTCCGAAGAAAACCGATCAACCGACATGTCTTTCACGGTTGGCCGAGCCGATCTAAAACGCGCCGTTAACGCGCTGGAAGCCATTCGAAGTAAAATCAATTGTGACGCCATTGAAAGTGATGCGACAGTTGCGAAAGTATCCGTGGTCGGTGTTGGCATGCGCAGTCACGCCGGTGTCGCACAAAGAATGTTTGCGACCCTTGCGGATAAAGGCATCAATATCCAATTAATCTCCACGTCCGAGATCAAAGTCAGTGTTTTGATCGCAGAAGAATATTTGGAATTGGCCGTCCGCTCGCTTCACACTGCTTATGGGCTCGACAACGAAGAAGCGGCATAAAGCTCAGGATTGATCTCAATCCTTAGAAAGTGAGGGGTTATGGCCCCAACAGTAAATTGGAGTGGAAGCAGGCAACTGCTGAGGCAACTGCGCGACACCATGCGGTCCAGCGGTAGCGCTGAATCTCGCCTCCAAACTATTGTTGAAGTCATCGCTTCAGAGATGAAGGCTTCTGTTTGTTCCTGCTATATCACGCGTGCTGGTGAAGTTTTGGAGCTGGTTGCTACACAGGGCCTCAATCGGTCTGCAATCCACCAAACAAGATTGAGGATCGGCGAAGGCCTCGTCGGTATAGTTGCTGCACGGGAGCAAACAGAAGCCTTTGAGGACGCCCCTTCTCATCCACAGTTCGCCTACCGTCCGGAAACAGGTGAAGATCCATTTCATTCGTTGCTTGGCATCCCTATTCTACGTTCAGAGCGTTTGCTTGGTGTCTTGGTTATCCAGAGCCTGGAAGCACGACGTTTTGAGGAAGATGAACGCGAAAGCCTAGAAACTATCGCCATGCTGCTAGCCGAATTGATCGCCAGTAGCGAGTTCTTAAGCGACCTCGAAAAACGCGGCATTGATTATCAAACCGTCGGAACACCACGGCTTGTCGGGCAAGGTTTGGTCAAAGGCTTCGCGCGCGGGTTTGTTGCCTACCATGATCAGGAGATCCTCATTCGTCGGTTTGTGGCCGAGAATGAAACAGAAGAACAGGATCGTTTGAGCGCGGCAATGAAAGCCCTCCAGCTTTCACTCGAAAATCTTAGCAAGATGGGTGCTGTTGCTGGCGACCAGCAAAGCCGCGAAATCATGAATGCCTATAAGACCATTGCCGCTGATCGTGGCTGGCTTCGCAAAATTCGTGAGGCGATCAAAACTGGCCTAACGGCAGAAGCAGCGCTGCATAGAACCATCACAGACTACCGCGCTCGGTTTAACCAAATCACCGACCCCTATCTTAAGGAACGTGTAGCAGACATCAACGATATCGCTACGAGACTGATGAAACATCTCGTTGAGCAAAGTGAAGGAGGAGTTATTCGTGATAAGGACCTTGGCAATAGGACTATTCTAGCGGCCAAAACACTCGGCCCTGCGGAGCTGCTGGACTACAACCCAGAAAACCTCTCCGCTATCCTGCTCGAAGAAGGCAGTGCCAACGCACATGCCGTCATTCTCGCTAAGTCGATGAACATTCCCGTTATTGCGCGGATCAAAAACCTGTTCAATACTATCAATGATGGCGATGAGGTTCTGGTCAATGCTCATGAAAATTCCGTCATTGTACGGCCCAGAAACGCTGTCGCTGACTTGTTTGAAGAATCAGTTCAAGCCTTCCACCGCCGCCGCAGCGAAGATGGGGCGCAAAGTGCGTTACCTTCAATCACAAAAGACGAAAAAGAGGTTGGCCTTTTCGTGAATGCTGGGTTGATGATGGACGTCGCTCATTTGGAGGAAACAGGAGCGGCTGGCATCGGCCTCTTTCGAACCGAGTTAGCGTTTATGGCGAGACAGGGTTTCCCCACTGTAGAAGAGCAAACCGAATTTTACACTTCTGTGATGAACAGCGCAGGCCAAAAAGCCGTCAATTTCCGCACACTCGACGTCGGTGGTGACAAGGTTCTCCCCTATTGGAGCAATGGGCACGAAGAAAACCCGGCCATGGGTTGGCGGGCCATTCGGGTAGGATTGGATCGCCCTGCCATGCTTCGCCAACAGCTGAGGGGCCTGATTAGAGCCGGTGACGGCAAGGCACTCAGGGTCATGTTTCCTATGATCTCTGAAGCGTCGGAATTTTTCCGCGCGAAAGAAATCTTTGATCTCGAGTTAGCACATGAAAAAGCGAGCAGAGACGTCGAGCCCAACTCTGTGTCCGTTGGTATCATGCTGGAGGTTCCCGGCCTCATTTGGCAATTGGATCAATTGGCGCCTCACCTGGATTTCATATCTGTTGGCACCAATGATCTCCTACAGTTCGCCTTCGCAGCGGATCGTAACAACCCGCAACTTAGTAACCGTTTCGATACCCTTTCACCGGCGGCGCTCGCGCTGTTGAAGTCAGTCGCGGAATGCGGAAACCGTCACGGCGTAACCACAACGGTTTGCGGTGAAATTGCCGGCTCGCCGCTGGAAGCAATGGCTTTGATTGGATGTGGGTTCAACAATTTTTCGATGTCGTGGTCCTCTGTATCAGCCGTAAAAGCGATGGTGAGAAGCCTAGATAGTCAAGCGATTGCTGAATACGTCGAGTATACTTTGACGCGCAGTTACCAGAGTCTAAGGCAGCCACTTCTGGCTTTCGCCAAGGACCACGCTGTCCGCTTATGAGCCATAATGCTCGCTCTGCATTTCGATCATGCGGCTGACTGTGCGCTGAAACTCAAAAGAGCCATCACCGCTGGGATAAAGTTGCTCAGGGGCTGCATCAGCACCGATCACCACCTGGATCCGTCGATCATAGAGAGCATCAATCAGGGTCATGAACCGGCGAGCCTCGTTGCGACGGTCCGGCCCCATCCGTGGCACACCAACGATGATCAATGTGTCAAATTCCTGGGTTAACTTCAAATAGTCAGCGGTCCCCAGAGCACGGCCACAAAGATCGTGGAAATTGAAAAGAGCCACTCTTCCGTTTGCACGTGGCACAACCAGTTCGCGTCGACCAACCATGACGGTCCTGGGTTCACCCAATTCGCCGCCAGTAAGCGCCGTGAAGCTATCCAACAATCGGTTTTCAGTCACTTGATCATTTGGCACAAAATATGTGTCCGGCAACCGCATGTTCAGGACACGGTAATCACTCTTATGATCAACCAAGACCTGATCTGTCGTTTCTTTCAGTAGAGCAATAAAAGGTAAAAACCGTTCCCTTTGCAAGCCACCTTCATAGAGCCGGTCAGGCGGAAAGTTCGACGTCATAACCATGATTGTGCCGTGGCTTTGCAGCGCCTGGTAAAGCCGACCGAGGATCATCGCATCGGCAATGTTGTTTATGACGAACTCGTCAAAACAAAGCACCTGAGATTCTTGGGCAATTTCAGCAGCCAAGGGCGCAATCGCATCTTCACTGTCAGGTTCTTTACTCCGCCTTGCATGAATACGGTTGTGGACCTCTAGCATAAAAGCATGAAAATGAACTCTGCGCTTGCTCACACCTTCTAACGAATCGTGAAACAAATCCATTATTGTCGTTTTACCGCGGCCAACAGGGCCGTAGAGATAAACATTTTTCAGCTCAGGTTCTTTTGATTTGCCTAGGTTAACCAGGCGAGAAAAGAGCCCCTTCTTTCCGCTACTCTTATCCTCCAGGCGTTGTTGCAAACGGTCAAGCACCGTCGCCGCCATTTCCTGACTGGGATTGGCTTTGAAAAGGCCGTCGCTCACCTGTTGGTGATAGCGTTCAAGAGTTCCTCTTGTCTGTTCCGACATGGTTGCTCAACAAATCTTAGAAAACAAATCTAGGGCGGTTAGTTGGCACAGCTAAGTACCTTATTCAAGCAAAAGCCCTCCGCATAGGGAGGGCTCGAGCTTTTGACGATTATTGGAAAGCCTAGAATGGCATTGGTTTGCCATTCACTGTCAACGTACCGGCTTCATCAATTTTAATGTTGTAGACGAAAGTATCATCGCCCGCTGCTTCGCCGAAGATCTGAGCGACTGGTAAGCCGGAAATCAGCACGCTAGCGCGTTTTGCAGCGCTACGATCTTTTCCAGCAGCCACTTCTTGCGCCACAGCCGTAATAGACTGGAAACCCTTCACGAAAATTTGCATCTCGCCCAGTGCGAAGAGCGGTGAACTCGGGTCAACATTGAAAGCACCGTCAACGTCAACTTTAAACAAATCACCCAAGATGTGAGAGGCTGGAACAACAATCTTTGGAGGCGACCCAAAGAAAACACCCATCAGGGCTGGAGCAGAGGCTTCTAACGCATTTTCCAATCCTGTGCTGTCGAGAAGCCCGCCTTCAATCGGTTGCTCCGCTAAGGCTTCTTTCAGTCCTGCCAATGGCAAGTCCTCAAAACGAATTGAAAGGTTGGTATCTTGTGGAATAAGTCCAGAAGTCAATTTGTCCAGGAATTCATTGAGCGTGACATCCTTTGAACGAATGTTCATCGCAAGTACGGCACCCGATTCGCGGACATCGGTTAAGGCTAGTTCAAAGTTTCCGGTTTCTGCTCTCATTGACTTTTTGCTGCCTGGGCGGACGACCGTCAAACCAGTACCAGAAGCTTGAAAACTGGCGCTATTGAAATTCATATAAACATTAAGCAAGTCACCCATAGTGGCAACGGCATCTTCTCCAGTCGTGAAGAGTTTTTTCGAGGCTGCCTGATAGAGTGGGCCATCAATGTTCGACATCAGACCTTCATACTTTGCGGAATCGAGAGAAACATTTCCCTCCGTTGTATTGATGGCGACCTCATTCATGCTTGAAACCAAAGCGTAGCTGCCGTCAGTGGCTGAGAGCATGTCGTTGGCTGTCACAGAAAGCTGGAGATCACCGAAAGCCAGATTCAATTTTTCTTCAGGCACGGCCATCTTGAAATTAGAAAGTTGCAGCGAGGCGTCGCTGTAATCGAATTCTATATCAATCATTGAAGTTACAGATTGAAGTTTCGAAAGGTCATCCGGATTGAAGTTACCATCTTCGTCACGGAATCCTTCAACAACATTGGAATAGAGAGCAAAGAGATCATAGCTTTGCTCGCCATTGATCGAACCACCTAGAGCAATGTTATCGAGCGAAATTGTGATCTTTTCATCTAAATGAATGAAGTTCAAATTCTCCAAACTCCAATCGAGCTGTTGATCACCCGCCCCTGCCAGCGTTAGCGCCATAGCACCCGTGCTCAAAATACCTTCGTCGTCGGCGACTTTCAGCGATGTGTAACCCCAGCTAAGGTCTTTGTAAGATTGGCTTTCAACCGACCAAAGCCCGCGCCATGTGTAGCCTTCCAGCTGAATTTGCGGTCCGCCTTCAATTTGTAAACTGGATGGGAATTCTTGGCTTTCAACGCGATATTGACCTTCGCCAACTGGCTCCATCGTGAAGCTGAAGTTTCCAACTCTGAGGTTTGAGCCCAAAAAGGCGTCATTAACCGTGACAGTGAAATAGCCGCCTTCATCAGCAACATTTACGTCGCCATGCTCCCAGGGACCAATGACAGCCACTGACATCACGCGAGAGAGATTGTCTTCAACGTGTTTACCAACAGCGCCGGCATCAAGAGACTGAGCTTGGGCTGTTGCAACCGACAGTGATGCTACAATAACAAAAGCCAAATAACGAAAGAGGCGCATAGGTTCGAAACCTTTCAATTCTGAACAAGTAAAATTAGGGCGATTCCGCCAATCAATTAGTGTCTACAGATTTATCGAAAATCTGAAAAGCGTGAGAATCGTAAATGACAAAAGAAAAGGGCCTGATTAAGGCTTGTTGTCTCAAACTTGATGACATTGCAGGTTGGAGGCCTCAAAAATTGGCCCAATTCTCACAAAATGAAAAGGGCGGTCCCAACAATTGAGCCGCCCTTTGATCCAATTCATTGTGGACGCTTATCCGAAATCAGGATCAGCAAGTCCATTTTGGCGGCAAGTGGCTGTCAAAGCATTGGCTAAAAGGCAAGCGATTGTCATTGGCCCGACACCACCAGGAACAGGTGTGATTGCACCGGCCACTTGAGAGGCCGATGCATAGTCAACATCACCAACAAGCTTGTTTTTGCCCTCGGGTGTTTGAATTCTGTTGATACCAACGTCGATCACGGTAGCACCTGGTTTAATCCAATCGCCAGGGATCATTTCTGGACGACCAACAGCTGCAACGACGATGTCTGCACGACGGCAAACTTCTTGCAGGTTCTTGGTGCGGCTGTGTGCGACAGTAACGGTACAGCTCTCCTGGAGAAGCAATGCAGCCATTGGTTTACCAACGATGTTCGACCGTCCGACAACGACCGCGTCAAGGCCGGACAAACTACCAAGCTTGTCTTTCAGCAACATAATCGAGCCGAGTGGTGTGCAAGGGATCATCGGCTTGCCGGTCCAAGTCGAAAGTCTGCCAACGTTGATAACATGGAAGCCATCGACATCTTTTTCAGGCTTGATCGTCGCCAATACTTTGTCTGAATCGATATGGTCAGGCAATGGAAGCTGAACCAGAATTCCATTGACGCTATCGTCATTGTTCATTTCATCGATCAGCTTCAGCAGAACTTCTTCAGACGTTGTCTCATCAAGCTTGTGCTCAATTGAGTTCATCCCCGCTTCTATTGTCTGCTTTCCCTTAGAACGAACATAGACCTGACTTGCAGGGTCTTCGCCAACCAGTACGACAGCTAAGCCGGGTACAAGATTGTGTTGTGCTTTAAGATCGCTGACTTGATGCTTGATGTTTTCACGCAGTTTGGCGGAAAAGGCTTTACCGTCGATTACTTCGGTCATTTTATTGTCCAACTATTCCTGGGGATTTTGTGTCAATTGCTGCGACCACTTGTCAAAAAATTCGACAAAAAATGGTGGGTCTATGGCGACATGGACTGTCTTGTTTCGGTCCTTTTCACCCGAAATGATCGTGAGCTGACTTTTTGCAACCCGCCATTCCTTCGCTAACAGTTTTATCAGCCCTGCATTAGCTTTCCCCTTTTCAGGGACCGCCGCCACTCTGGCTTTCAGCCGAGAGTTTCCAAGATAATCAACGACTATGCCATCCAATGTATTCTTCCCCGCATTTGGCGTCAGTCGAAGGAGGCACAAGCATCCGTCATCGGTCACTTGTAGTGGTGATGACACCTTTTAGTTCAGCAACGTCGGCAGATCGTACTGAATGAATGAACGAATAAAATAAATGACCAGAATGAGCGCAATCGGTGAAAGGTCAACACCGCCCAAACGCGGCAGAATTCGCCTGAAGGGCGCCAGAACAGGATCAACAATAGATCGGCAAACTTCCCAAATCGTGCGAACAAATGGATGGTGCATATTGACGATGCCGAACTGTAGAAGCCACGACAAGACCACGTAGATAAAGAGCACCATAAATAGGAGGTTAAGGACTAAGTCGATAACCATAATCAAGGCGTTCATAGGATTACTGTCCTTTAAACTGTCATTAGGACGGTTGAGGTAAAGCAAAGGTTCCCTATTCGCAACCGAATTTTGTCGTGGTTCATTGACAAGCCGGTGACAAAAAGAAAGATTGAACGTCGACCAAAAGGAGCTGGCCGTGAACAAAGACGAATTGCAAAAATTACTCGCCGATGTATTTGCACCATGGGTGCAGGCGTTGGATTTATCTGTTGATCACGTCAGCGGCAATGAAGTCGACCTCCGAATGAAATTCGACGAGCAGCTCTGTCGAGAGGGTGGTATCGTTTGTGGTCAATCGATGATGGCGATCTCTGACACAGCTATGGTTTTGGCCATTTGTTCAGCTTCTGGTGCTTATAGACCGATGGGAACCGTTGATCAAACAACCCACTTTATGAAACCCATTTCAAACAAGAATGTGATTGCGAAGGCATCTGTGACACGCTTGGGCCGGACAATGGCCTTTGCTCAGACGACCATTTACGCAGAAGGCGACGAGAAACCCGCTGGTATAGCGACTGCCGCTTATGCTTTGGCTCCCGCCTAGAAAAACGGCACTAGTTGGATACGGCCAGCCTTAGGGCCCAGGCTGTTCCAAGAATACCCACCGGAAGAGCAAACAAAGTCAAAGCGGCAAGGATCAAAAAAGCTCCTTCACTGGGCAAGGACATGAGCGCCATATCCGCGATTGAAACCCCGAAAATTAGAATTGGAATAAAGAGGGGCAAGGAGATCAGGGCGACCAAAACCGTGCCACTGCGAGCACCCAACGCAAGTGCTGCTCCGATTGATCCAAGCAAAGACAAAGCGGCGACACCAAGAAGAAGTGATCCGACCATCAAAGGCAGAGCCTGGATATCGAGTTGGAACATGACTGCCACGAGCGGTGTAAGCAGCGCTAAAGGTAGCGCCGTCAACAGCCAATGCACAAGAACCTTCGCAAGCACAATCAGCTCTAGAGGTAAAGCGCTCAGCATTAGGATTTCGATGCTGCCATCGTTGTAATCTGGCTCCCACAGTCTTGGCAAAGACAGAAGCACAGACAACAAAGCCGTCACCCAGATAATGCCAGGCGCTATTCGGGCCAGCAGGTTTGGTTCCGCGCCTACTGCTAGAGGGAACAGACTCGTGGTGAGAAGAAAAAAGCTGACAATGAGCAACAAGTCGCCCGGTTGACGCGCAGTCAATTTTAGCTCGTGTCGAATAATAGCCCAAAATATTGTCATGAAACAACAAACTGCGTTAAAGTAAATTCGGTAAGACTCAACACCGTGCAGTTAGGCATATCAAGGGCGATATGACTGGTCAGGATAATGATGCCGCCATCCTGTCTATGCTGCTCTATCTTTTCAAGGAGCATTTCAACCCCTTGACTATCCAGACCCACAAAAGGCTCGTCCAGTAACCAAAGCTTACGCGTGCCAGTAAGCAACAAAAAAGAACTTCGCCGTCGTTGACCAGACGACAACATCTTCGTCGGCAAATCTGATACTTTGCCCAAGCCAACATCGCCACTGACCCCGTCTTTGAACCCGAGCAACCGTTGCCAAAAATTCAGATGGTCATCGGGACAAAGTTGTTTCTTAAGGGGTGCTTGATCCGGTAGGAAAACCAAATCTTGACGATATCTCGTGAGATCTTGGTGTATATTTTCGCCCTGCCACTCAATGTCACCAGACAGTGGGTTTGAAAACCCAGCCAAAAGCCGAAGCAACGACGATTTCCCGATCCCATTACTGCCCACCAAATGCATCACCTGGCCTTCCTTCAACTCAAAAGAAAGGCCGGAGAAAAGACATCCTTCCCCACGCATACAGGCTAAATCGCTAACTTTGAGCATCCAAACTTCTCAAGATCATCCAAGCCAACAGCATAGCTCAATCAAAAAGCGGGACAAAGAGACAAAAAAACCGCATCCGAGTTAAATTCCCGGATGCGGCTTCATAAAAAGGAGAACGCGGTAATCAAGTTAGGGGAGCTTAATCTACCAGAGACCTAGGGTTTTAGGGGGGTAAGCGGAGGGTAACCGCTAAATCTCTCTTTTGTTTTGTTCTCCTTAATTCAATAGATAGGTATTATTTCCGGCAAGAAAAGGCCTCGATTGAGGCAAAATGGGGGCACTAAGTAACTAATACTATTTATTTTCCACTAGCGACTCGACATAGGTCACAACTTCATCCGAATCCCATTCCAGATCACCCACCAATCTAGCGATTTCCCGGCCAGAGGCATTTACAATCAGCGTTGTTGGCAAACCCCGACCACCGAGGGAGCGAAAACCAATCCCTTTGTCGTCCAAAAGTAATGTCAGTCCTTCTATGCCTTTGTCCTCTAGAAATTTTCTGGGAACGTCAAAACCGCCAAAATCTTCCGAAATAGCGATAACCCGAACCGGTTTGCCGACCAACCTGCTTTGTAGTCGCGCGAAGGAAGGCAGTTCTTTTACACAAGGTGGACACCAGGTTGCCCAAAAATTGACCAAGAGAATTTCGCCAGCAAAGTCTTGCAATTGACGCTGTTCGCCTTGGCCATCCAGAAAGAAGGCTTGAGACAGGTTTCTAGACTCGTCCAGAATATCCAGTTTGTCTTTCAGTGAACCAGCAGAAGCTCCGACCACCCAAACTAAAGACAGAAAAGTTAACAGTAGAACCCGTTTCACAGATCAACCATACCTTACCAAGTAGTCGATTAGCGCTTTAGCATCGGCAGAATCCCAACCCGCCGGACCTTCGAAGCGGCCACGAAAGTTGCCTTTCTGATCGATGATGAAGGTTGTTGGCGTACCTCTTGCGCCAAAGAAAGACAACGACATACGCTCTGGGTCATGGAACACTTCCAAGTTTTTTAAGCCGCGTGCATTGTAGTATCTGCGAATCTTCGATCTGTTTTTGTCGATAGAGATCGGCATGAACAGGACCTGCGAGCTAGAGTATCGCCCTGCCGCTTTATTAATCGTCGGCATCTCTTGCTTGCAAACACCGCACCAGGTTGCCCAGATCGTCGCCACGATAACCCGTCCCCGATAATCACTGACAGAGACATCACCACCGTGTTCGTTCTGGAAAACAAGATTGGGGGCTTCAGAAGGGCTGTCCAAATACTCAAACATACCACCGGCAAACTTGCCGCGCAGGGGTGGATTGGCCTTGGCGCTTCCGCTAAACAATGGCATAGACAGCGCGGTCGCCGCTACGGCTGACCCCGTTGATAGAAAATTTCGTCGATCCACTCATTCAATCCTTTTATATTTTGGTCTGCCCTCATGTCGAACAACCAATCATCTTCATCCAAAGCCTCATCTGCAAACGCAATGTGGGGCGGTCGCTTTACTTCAGGTCCTGCAGAGATCATGGAGCAAATCAACGCTTCCATCGATTTTGATCAACGCCTGTACCAGCAAGACATTCAAGCCTCAAAAGCTCATGCGACTATGCTCGCCGCTTGTGGAATCATAAGTGACAGTGACAATGAAGCAATTCAAGACGGTCTCGACAAGATAGCCCAAGAAATAGCCCAGGGGCATTTCACATTTCAGCGAGCTTTAGAAGATATTCACATGAATGTGGAGGCACGCCTGAGAGAATTGATCGGCGAAGCGGCTGGTCGCCTTCACACCGCACGGTCTAGGAATGACCAAATCGCAACGGATTTTCGTCTTTGGGTTCGCGATTCCAATGATGGCGTTATTGGTCAATTGAGAGAGGCTCTGAGCGCACTCCTCGACAAAGCTGAACAGCATTCAGCCGTTGTCATGCCCGGCTTCACCCATCTGCAAAATGCTCAACCCGTCACATTTGGCCATCACATGATGGCCTACGTTTCTATGTTGCGTCGTGATCTAAGCCGTTTTGAAGACGCCCGTGTCAGAATGAACGAGTCCCCTCTTGGCGGTGCAGCATTGGCAGGCACAGGTTTTCCCATCGATCGCAATCAAACCGCTGAGCTCTTAGGCTTTGATCGTCCGATGGCCAATTCCATTGACGCCGTTTCGGATCGGGACCATGCTTTGGAATTTTTGTCGAATTCAGCCATTCTTGCCACACATCTTTCGCGCTTGGCGGAAGAAGTGGTTATTTGGGCGTCGGATGCTTATTCCTTCATCTCATTAACGGATGCCTTCACGACCGGCTCTTCGATCATGCCGCAGAAACGCAATCCCGATGCCGCGGAATTAGTTAGAGGAAAAAGCGGACGAATAATCGGCAACCTCAATGCCTTGCTGGTGGTGATGAAAGGTCTCCCGCTTTCTTATTCTAAAGATATGCAGGAAGACAAAGAACCGGTCTTTGATACCGCTGACTCAATCAATCTTTGCCTCGCCGCAATGACCGGAATCATTAAAGATATGCAACCTAATGAAGAACGTTTGAGAGCGGCGACCGGAAAAGGGCAAATAACAGCCACAGATCTTGCCGATTGGTTGGTTAGGGAACTGGGCCTTCCGTTCCGCGATGCACACCACGCGACCGGGTCAATTGTCCATTTAGCCGAATCTCAATCTTGTCAGATTTGGGATTTATCCTTGGCAGAGATGCAAAAAATTGAACCACGGCTTAACGAAGGAGTCTTTTCTGTGTTATCAGTAGACGAATCGGCTAGCAGCCGCCGTTCATTTGGAGGCACTGCACCGCTCAGAGTAAGAGAAGCAATAGTCGCGGCTCGTCAGGAATTAGGGCTATCCTAAGGGATTAAATTCATGTTTTTATTAAAGAAATTTTCTTCATTCGTGTTCATAGGAGTTTTGGTTTTAGGACTTTGCGGTCTGCAAGCCTGTGGTAAACGAGGCGACCCTTATGCTTCTAAACCAGCGGCAAGCGCGGAAGCTAACGCTAAACCAGAGAAGGTCGACAATAGCAAAAGCTATCCAGCGCCTTACCAAGACAAAGTTTTACACGAACCTAAAAAGAAGAAGTTTCTTGGAATATTTTAACTACCGTGACGGCGAACTTTTTGTCGAAGATCTATCGATCTCCCAAATTAGTGACAGCGTTGGCACGCCCTTTTATTGCTATTCACAAAGCTCAATTGAACAGTCTTATCAACAACTAGCCTCAGCAATCGAAGGCCTGAACCTTTCGATTTATTACGCCATCAAAGCCAGTTCTAATCCTGCGATCATCAAAGTTCTTGCGGATCAAGGCGCTGGTGCTGATATCGTTTCCGGTGGCGAGCTAAGGTTGGCTCTGGCCGCTGGTTTGTCCGCCGATAGGATTGTCTTTGCGGGTGTAGGCAAAACCAGAGAAGAGATGGCCTTTGCGCTTAGCCAAGGTATTCTGCAATTCAATGTCGAGTCCCCGCAAGAAATCGAAGTCCTCAATTCTGTGGCTGAAGAGCTGGGTTTGATTGCGCCGATTGCGCTGCGCATCAATCCTGACGTCGATGCCAAAACGGACGCCCGCATTACAACAGGTAAGGCCGACAACAAGTTTGGTATTGATGCCAAAGATGCGCTCACTCTTGCCGAGCGAAGCAAGAGCCTAAAATCCATCCGCATTGATGGACTGGCAGTTCATATCGGATCCCAATTGTTGGATCTAGAACCCTACCGTGAAGCTTACAATCGTTTGGGATCTCTAGCGACAAGTTTCATGAACGCAGGTTTTGGCCTCCGTCATTTGGACCTTGGTGGCGGTGTTGGTATCGCTTACGATTTAGGCCAGGCACCCGATCTCAATGCTTACGCTGCGATTGTTAAAGACACTGTCCATCCACTCGGACTTCCACTGATGATGGAACCAGGGCGTTCGCTGGTCGGGCAATCCGGTTTGATGGTTTCTAAAGTGATCCATACTAAGGACGCTACGACCAAATCTTTTGCTATTATTGACGCTGCTATGAATGATTTGATCAGACCAGCTCTATATCAAGCCAAGCATACCATCAGACCTGTTAAAGAAAGCACAAGCGCCAGCCATAACCGCTCTTATGATTTCGTTGGCCCTGTTTGTGAATCGACCGATACTTTTGCCGAAGACTTCGACTTTTCAGAACTGGAAGCCGACGACCTCGTCGCCTTTTATTCGGCTGGTGCTTACGGTGCTGTCATGGCATCCGAATACAATGGTCGGCCGTTGATCCCAGAAGTACTGGTCAAGGGGGATCGCTATGCGGTCATCCGACAACGCCCTAGCTACGAAGACATGTTGAAACTCTATTCCTTGGCCAGCTGGCAAAAATAGCGCTTATGCCCAATCAGCCCTTGAGACTCTACCTGTTAAAGCCGTTGGCTTGGGTGGTTTTGTTGTGGGAGGCTTTTTGGGCTGCTTTTTGGCTCTTCTTTATCTGCCTGGGGTTTGTCTTCGCCTTAGCCGTCACGCCATTCTCTGACTTTCTTCCACCTCTTTGGCACTTAGGCCTGCTCTTTTTGGCAGGTACTGCCTTATTGGCGACATTTGGTTTGAGCTGTTGGCGGTTTCGTTTTCCGAGGTGGCAGCAAGTTGTTCGACGCCTGGAGGAAGACAGCGGTTTCGATCATCGACCTTTGTCCACGATGCAGGAAAACGCCAACTTTGTTAGCGATGATCCAGACGATCCCGCCGCTGCCCTTTGGAAGGCCCATCGGGAGCAACAAAGAAAACAACTAAAGAAAACCAGAATCAAAGCTCCCAGAGGCCAGGTATCCACAATGGACCGCTTTGGGCTGCGCATGTTGCCGTTATTGGCGATAGCGATAGTCATCCCTCTCAATTGGCCAAACTTAGAGACTAACGCCAAAGCTAACATGTGGCCAACCTGGCCGAAACCGCCGGCACCTTTGCCTTTACAAATTGATGCTTGGATCACGCCACCCACTTACGCCGCTGTTGATCCGTTTGTTGTCGACTTTAGTGAGAACCAAACTCAACGACTGTTGGTCCCCACCAAGTCTGACCTGGTCATCCAATTGCAAGGCGGAACGGAAGGTGTTGAAGTGATCGGCGGCAACAGCACTTTTGTCCTGTCACAAGTGAGTTCAGGTGCACTTCGGGTCAAGGACACCCTTACAAGCGACCAAATCATTCGAGTTATGAAATCGAATGAAGAGCAGGCTCGTCTTGTGTTCAAGATTAAACCTGACTTGCCTCCCGTCATTGTCATTGAAGGGCGTCCAAGGTCGACAGATCGCGGGTCGCTGCAACTTAAGTACCGAGCAGAAGATGATTACGGCCTAACGTCGGTTCAGGCGAAATTCGAACTCGCGGAAGAAAATAGTTTTGCGCCAGAGGTCTTTGAAATTTCTGTGTTCACAGAATTGGAAACTCAAATCCAAAAGGACGAATTTTTGTCGTTCGGTGAGCACTTGTGGGCCGGATCAGATGTTTTTGTCAGCCTGATTGCTAGGGACGTTGCCGGGCAATTACAGGAAAGTTCCCCTTCCCACATCAAGTTGCCGGAACTTCAGTTTAGAAGCCCCATCGCCCGCCAAGTGATTGCACTCCGCAAACAGCTCTACTTTTTACCTCAGGAAAAAACCACAATTGGTCAGACATTACTGAATGTTGCCCTGTCCGCAGATATTCCATTGGATGGGCGTAATTTGAATGAAGAGGTCAACCGGATCGGCCGAGAACTGCTAGGACAAGCAGAAAAAGAGACACTCACTTCCGTCTTCAAAGACCTATGGAACCTTGCCCTCGCTTTGGATTTCTCACCTTTGAGCCAGGCTGAAGCAAGACTAAAAGAGGCCGAGAAAAACCTTCGCAATGCGTTAGAAAACTCGGCACCTGAAAGCGAGATCGAACAAAGAGTACGGGAACTTCAAACAGCGATGGAGGACTTCATGTCTGAAATGGCGCGACAAAGCCTTGAGGACATGTTGAAGGATCAAAGCCTAGATCCCACACCACTTGACCAGAACTCGCCAACCAAATCAGCCTTAGATCAACTAAGCGAAGAGCTAAAAGATCTGGCCAACCAGGGGTCTCGTGAGAAAGCTTTAGAGCTGCTCAACCGTATGAAAGAAATGCTGGAGAACCTGAACAGTAATGATCTCAAAATGAGCCTAGATCAATCCCCAAGTGATGGTGAAAACGCCGGAATGATGGGACAACTAGGCGGCATCATGGAGGATCAACAGAACCTATTGAACGACCTCTTCGATGCTATGCAATCAGGTTCTGACCTCAGCCAAACAGAAGCCGACAACCTTGATTCAGCTCTTAACCAAGAAAAGTTGCGGCAAGACCTGGGTAATCTGATGCGGGAAACAGCAAGAGGGCTGGGCGATATACCAAAGCCTCTGGGTGAAGCCGAACGCAGCATGAAAAGTGCCGTTGAAGCTCTTCGCGATGGAAGAGGACAGGACGCTGCAAACAATCAAACCGAAGCTTTGAAGTCACTCCAAAACAGTGCTCAGGAAATCGCCAACATGATCGCACAAAAAATGGGTGAAGGGGCGGCTGGACAAGCAATGGAAGGTTTGCGCCCTGGAGGTCAACAAGGCGGTGTGGATCCGCTGGGTCGTAGGACAAAAGAAGGTCGTACAGGGAAAGACGATTTGCTTGGCAATGACCCGTCATTGGCCGGCGACCAATCGGATGTCATTGTGAGAGAACTCAGAAAACGGCTTACTCAGCCCAACCTGAAACCTAAAGAGCGAGCCTACATTCAAAAGCTACTAGAAAAGTTTTGAGGTTTGAACGTTTTGGGCTCAAGCAACCCCCGAGCGCTAACAACCCTAGGAGAAAGCCCTTAGTCTTTCTTTAAAACAAAATGTTTGCTGCAATAAGGGCAGTCAATGGCACCCTTGCCGCGCATGTTCAGATATACCTTTGGATGACCGAGCGCACCGCCGCCGCCTTCACAAGCAACTTTTTCCTGGTTCACTTCAACAGTTTCCGCGCCTTGCATCTCTTCTATCCCAATCTAGATAAGATTTCATTGCAAGCGATTTATCAGCAAAGCGAGATGAAAACAAGTTTCTCTGACGGGCAAAATTGATTCCTTTACCAAGCACACAGACATTTCGTAGAAGAATGAAAATTTACCAGGAAAACCCGTGGCCCAACTCCCAGATTTAGCAATCAATGCCCAAGCCATCACCAAAATTTACAAAGATGGCAAGCCAAACAGCCCCGCAAAGAAAGCGCTGGATACTGTTGATCTCCAGGTGCCTCGCGGATCGCTCTTTGGTCTTCTTGGTCCCAATGGTGCAGGCAAGTCTACATTGATCAACATCATGGCTGACCTGGTGAACAAATCATCCGGGTCGCTATCTATTTGGGGCTATGACATCGACAAGCGACCCAGACAGTCGCGCGCTGCCATCGGTATTGTTCCACAAGAGCTGACCTTCGATCCCTATTTTTCTCCACGACAAGTACTTGAACTACAAGCGGGCATGTATGGAGTTCCACCAAAAGAGCGAAGAACGATGGAGCTTTTGGAAACAGTGGGGCTAGCCGACAAGGCCGACGCCTATGCTCGGTCGTTGTCAGGCGGCATGAAACGCCGCCTGATGGTCGCAAAGGCGATGGTTCACACGCCTCCGATCCTGGTTTTGGACGAGCCAACGGCCGGCGTCGACGTGGAACTGAGGCGCATGCTTTGGGAACACGTGAAGGAACTAAACAATCTCGGGGTCACTATTGTCTTAACAACGCACTATCTAGAGGAAGCAGAAGAGCTTTGTGACCGCATCGCAATCATCAACCAGGGCCAGATCGTTGCTTGCGAAGACAAACCAATCCTTTTGAATAGGATCGACAGCAAGAAAGTCGTGATTTCTCTACAGAAATTACCTCAGACTCTACCCACTGCCCTCAAAGCTTTTTCACCAGAAGTGATACAGCCATCTGCTTCCTCTTCTGGCTTGACCCAATTGGCGTTCTCCTATCGCCGAAGCGACAGCCCGATCAGCGCAATTCTATCTGCTGTAGCCTCTGCTGGTTTGGAAATTTGTGATATATCGACCGAAGAAAGCGACCTTGAAGACATATTCTTGCAACTCACATCCAACAAAGCCGCCTGAAAATCATTTACCTATAGCGGCCCTTAAGCTATTAGGCAGCTACTTCCTTTCAGGCCTGATTTTTAGGCCTCCGCGGACCCATAGCTCAGTTGGATAGAGTGCTGCCCTCCGAAGGCAGAGGCCGCTGGTTCGAATCCAGCTGGGTCCGCCAATGATTTCATGTGTCTGGCCCGAAGACATAGGTAACAGTTTGTACCTAAAACATCAGTGACTAAGTCGAGCGAACTCTTGGCTCGCCGAAATTTATGTTTCCAATCGAGTAGGAACTATTATAGAAACGTCCCACTATTTAGGTGAAGGAGTTAAGTAATGCGGATTTTGATTATCGGCCTTGGGTCAATGGGCAAAAGAAGAGCTGGTAATCTTTTGGGCTTGTCGAGAGTAACGGAAGTTCGTGGATGGGACCCAAGAGAAGACAGGCGACAAGAAGCAGAAGCCCAAAGAGGAATCACCACTTTTGTGGAACTAGATCAGGCCTATGATTGGAAACCTGATGCAATCGTTATTTCTACTCCCCCAAATTACCATACAATCTACGCAAAGCAAGCGGCTACTCTCAAGATTCCATTCTTTGTAGAGGCATCGGTTCTTGACGATGGATTAGACGAAGTTGTCGGAATTCTTAATGATAATCATGCACTTGGCGTTCCGTCATGCACAATGAGGTTTCACCCTGATGTTCAGGCGATGAAACGCCTTATTGAGGATGGTGCTTTAGGCGATCCAACAAACAGAATTGGCTTTACATACCATATGGGGCAATACTTGCCAGACTGGCATCCAAATGAAGATTACAGGAAGTTCTACGTAGGGCAGAAAGAAACTTCAGCTGCTCGCGAAATGGTTTGTTTTGAGGCGGTGTGGATGTCTTGGCTCATTGGACTGCCAAAGCAAGTTATGGCGCAGCGATCCAAATTGACAGATTTAGATGCCGACATTGATGACATTTATCAATTGCTGACAGTCCACGAGACTGGTGCAATGGGATCCACGATGATTGATGTCATAGCGCGCCATCCATATCGGCATCTGAGACTATTGAGCGAAGATGGCATTATAGAATGGTCTGCCCTGGATAAAAGCCTGAAATATTTCGACGGCAAAACCAAGTCCTGGTCTCAAATTGGAGATGGCGACAAAACAGGTTACAGCGGTGGAAACTTCACGGGCGAAGAAATGTACGTGAAGGAAATGGATGCATTCCTTGATGTAGCCGAAGGAAATCGAGCAGCTTTCCCATATTCGTTTGAAGATGATATTCGAGTACTTTCATACCTAAGAGCAGCTGAGACAAGTGACGATACTGGACGCCTTGTAAAACTATAGTCCTGTTTTTGGATTGATAAAATTTTAGTGAGCTCATGAAATGACACTTAAAGGGAAGCGCGTTCTTGTAACTGGAGCCGGTGGTTTCATCGGCAGCCATTTGACGGAAAGATTGGTCGAAATGGGAGCAGATACAACTGCTCTGGTTCGTTACAATTCTTGCTCAAATAGAGGCTGGCTGGAACAATCTCGTCACGCAAAGAACATCAAGTTCGAATTTGGTGATATTGTTGATCAGTCCTTTGTACGATCGATCGTCAAGGACCAGGATTACGTCTTTCATCTTGCTGCCTTGATAGGAATACCGTTTTCCTATGTTGCACCGAACTATTATGTGGCAACCAACGTTCAAGGCACAGTCAACATTGTAGAAGCGGTCAGAGATTTTGGTGTTTCTCGTCTACTCACTACTTCAACATCAGAAACCTATGGTACGGCAAGAACAACGCCCATCAGAGAAGATCATCCCATGCAGCCGCAGAGCCCTTACTCTGCGTCAAAAATTGCTGCCGATAATCTGGCTCAATCCTTTTATCTTTCTTTTGATACTCCTGTAACCATTGTCCGGCCATTCAACACTTTCGGGCCTCGCCAATCTGCGCGAGCAATCATCCCCACCATAATTTCACAATTGTTGACGCAAGATCAGCTTTCATTGGGCAGTTTGAGTCCAACTCGGGATCTGAATTATGTCGGAAACACAGTGGATGGTTTCATAGCAGCGGCGCTTTCAGACAAGGCGATAGGAGAAACTATAAACTTTGGCTTTGGAAAAGAAATTTCCATTGGTGATCTTGCGCAGCTGATCATGCAAATCATGGGCAAAAAGGTTGAAATTGTGACAGAAGAGGTCCGGCTTCGCCCAGAAAAATCTGAAGTGTTCAGATTGATTTCTGACAACAGCAGGGCGAAAGAAATCACAGGCTGGGAACCAAAGATTGGATTAAAAGAAGGGTTGACCGAAACTATTCATTGGCTCGAGAAAAACATATCGAGGTATAGGCCAAATGAATACGCTCGGTAAAACTGAATTTGGGTCAAATTGATGGTTATCGCTGTTTCAGAACCCAACGTTGGCCAACGGGAATACAAAAACCTTGCTCATTGTATTGATAGCGGTTGGGTTTCTGCTAAGGGCAGTTTTGTAACCGAATTTGAGAAACGAGTAGCCGAAAGTATGGGCAGTACCGCGGCCGGTTTTGCTACTTGTTCTGGTACGACAGCGCTGCATCTTTCACTGCATTGTGTGGGTGTGAAAAGCGGTGATCTGGTTATTTGCCCTGGCTTCTCTTTTATTGCAACGGCTAATGCTATCGCTCACGCTGGCGCCACACCTTGGTTTTTTGACATAGATTCCAGTAATTGGTGCTTGGATGTTGAAAAACTTGAAGCCGCGCTCGAACAAGAATTAGTGAAAGACACGTCCGGGGTCTGGGTCCGAAAAGACTGTGGTCGACCTTTGTCGGCAATTATGCCCGTCTATACATTGGGCAACACACCTGACTTGCAAAAAATCCTGAATCTGGCTCGTAAGTATGACCTCAAGATTGTAGCTGATGCAGCTTGCGCGGTTGGCAGTACTCATTTGGGAGAAAAACTGGCGCGCTACGCCGACTTGAGCTGTTTGAGTTTCAATGGCAACAAATTGGTTACCACTGGATGTGGTGGTATGATTGTCGGCGGAAGAAGCGACAACGAAGAGAAGCAACCCATCGAGCTTGCTCGTCATGTTGGTGAAACTGCAAGGGTACTTCCAGGCTATGATCATGATCGCGTTGGTTACAATTACCGAATGTCAAATATCGAAGCGGCGGTCGGTTGTGCTCAATTGGATCGGTTGGACGAATTCTTAGAGAGAAAACAACAAATCCGAGACTTCTACAAAAAAGTTCTTGAAGACTTGGACGGTATGAATCCTTTTCCGGATATCAACGAAAACGACAGCTGCAATTGGCTATCAGGTGTCGTGATCGAGAATTCGTCCGAAATGGAGATTGAGGACATTAAATCTTTGTTCCGTGGCGCCTCTGTGCAGCTGATGCCTTTCTGGAAGCCATTACATTTGCAGCCTCCCTTTGTTGAGGCTCCTTGCCAAGATCTATCCGTAACGGAACAATTGTGGACGCAGATATTTGCTTTGCCTTGTTCCACGGGGATAACAGACGAACAGTTGAAAATAGTTGCAGATTTACTGAGAAGTTTTTCTGGAACCAGGTCAAAATAAGTCATTTGCGAACGGGAAAACCGTTCAATTCGAAAGGAAAACGAGATGAGTTCAGTTGAAATTGGTGGCGTTAAAGTCGGAGATGGAAACCCGGTCTACGTCGTAGCTGAAATGGCCTGGTCCCACGATGGAACGGTCGAAAATGGCAAAAAGATCATCGATATAGCAGCAGCTGGTGGCGCCCAAGCCATCAACATGCACCTCACGTCGGTTGCCGATTACATCGTGCCTAACTATGGTTTGGATATTTCACCTTTGGCAGACAACAAAGATCCAAATTCGGCTTTTAACTACCTAGCGAATATCAATCTTTCATTCGGCGATTTCAAAAACCTGGCGGCTCATGCAAGATCGCTTGGCTTATCCGTTTCGATTATGTGTAACGATGATCCTTCTTTGGATTATGCCGCTGCAGAGATTAATCCAGAAATCCTGATGATCCATCCATCCTGCGTTGGCGACCGAGATTTTGTTGCTAGAGTGGCTGAGAAAGCAAACGTTTTACTGCTCTATGTTGGTGGCCTAAGCCTTGGAGAAATTGAAAGATCTGTCATTGCGGCAAGCGAAGCAGGTTGTGATTCGATTATCTTGCAACATGGCTTTCAATCCTACCCGACACCGATTGAAGAGAATAATCTGCATTATATTCCTACACTAAAGAAACTTTTTGATGTTCCCGTCGCCTTTGGTGATCATACGGATGGCGGTGATCCTTTTGCTCTGGTTATTCCAGCAGTCGCCACTGGCGTTGGCGCAAACCTTATTGAAAAACATTTGACCCATGATCGTTCGGTCAAAGGTGAAGATCACGAAAGCGCCCTTGACGGCACAACTTTTGCGACATTTGTTGAGCATTTGCGCGCGACAGAAACATCTCTTGGTGCGGACAATTGGAGACCCTTGGGTAATCTTGAAAAGAATTATCGCAACGTCGTTCGTAAACGGGCGGTTGCCTCAAAAGAGATTGCAGTAGGCGAAGTGATTTCGATGGAGAATGTGATCTATATGCGTTCAAAGACTGGTTACTACCCTGAAGAAATCGACGCCGCGTTGGGTAGAAAAGCAAAGCGGACTATTGTCGTTAATGAGCCTATTACAGCAGATGTTATCGCTTAGATTCACCTTTTTATAAAATGACTCTGAACAGGAGTTGGTCATGACCAATGCTATTTTTCTTTCGGGCAGAAACAAATCTCGGCGTTTACCGAAAAAGTTGTTCCTCCCTTTGTTGGACTCAACCACACTTGAAGTCTTAATAGCGCGGCTCAAGAAGAGCGAAATGTGCGATCGACTTTTCATGGCGACTTCTGATCACTCCGACGACTACGTGTTTGAGGAAGTTTGTGAGCCTCTGGGTGTACCTGTCTTTCATGGCTCGCAAGATGACAAACTCGTCCGCTACCGCGACCTTTGCCGCCAGGAAGGCATCGACAACGTTGTTGTCGTCGATGCTGACGATCTTTTGGCTGATCCAGGTGTGATAGATGTAATCTTCTGTGAACTTGAGAAGGGTGGAAGGGACTACGTCATAATGGATGACTTGCCTTTAGGCGCCACTGGTTTTGGTGTAACAAAAGCGAGTCTTGAAAAGGTATGCGATAGAAAAACGATTTCTGATACAGAAGTTTGGGGGCAGCTCTTTGCCGACGATCCTGTCTTTTCTTGCGTTTTCTTGAAACCTGAGAAAGCTCTTGTTGGACCGGACTATCGCTTAACGCTTGACTACGAGGACGATTACAAGCTGTTCGATGCCATTTACTCAGCGCTCCATTCGGTTAACCCAGAATTTGGTTTGGCAGAAGTCGTTAAGTTTTTGGGTGACAATCCCGATGTTGAAGCCATCAACGATCATTCGAAATCAATCTACGACGACAATATCAAAAAACAGCTTGAGGCACAGCTTTCTTCATAATCAGTTGCAGTTTTGACTTAGTGTTTGGATTGAGTGAGAATAGTTGACGTAAAGGGCTGGTGAATGGAGATGGAAATTGTCATATAGCAAGTTGCTGTATACGAAAACTCGACTGCTCTATTTGTTGCTAGGAAACAAAATAGTCCGCCCAGCCTATAGGGCTATACAGATCACGAAAATTCGACTCTCAGATTTGTTTGCGAAGAACACGGTAGATCGACTATCTAACAGACTTGTATGGAAACCTAGCGTCTCGAGATTCAGACCGAAAAAGATCAACAAAGTTAGTATTCGTAAACTCGGAACAAAAATTGGGAGAAGGCTAACTTTACGAAACGAGCCGCCAGCCACCAAAATTGTTCTGTTTGTTATTCAAAGTGCTGTCCATTTGGAAATCTGGGTATCGTTGGAAAGAATTTGTAACTCTTTGCAGGCAAGAGGCCTGAACGTTGCGATACTTTCTAACAAAGAAGAAGTGTTAGCCCATGGAGAAGCGCTCTCAATGATCCCCATTTCTGCTAAGGAAGATCGAAAAGTTGTGATTCCCATTCTAGAAGCGAAACGGATGTTGAAAGCTTTAAAGAAAAGCCAGAAAACAAGAAAAGTTAGAGATGCGAATGACGATTTTGAAATGTTTAGACAGTCGCTAACGCATCCTTTCCAAAATGAATTGGCCAAAATCCAAAACCAAAAACAGCATTTAGCCGAAGTACTTTCTCCCTATGAGGTGCATTCTGTTTTGTTGGCACCTTTTTCATCAGGCACCATGCCTCCTGTAGTAGACATTTTTGAGGGAAGAGCACCGGTTTTTAGCTTTACACCTCTTTCTGTTGCAGCACATCGAAGGTCTGTTCCAGTAAATTGGGCGATTGATGGCATTTTTTGTACTGGAACGGAGCAGACAGAAGCCTTTGAGAAACTGGGGCATTTATCTGAGCAGCTCTATTTGACTGGCAATCCAAAATTCGACCACCTCTCTGGTGTGAGGCGAAGTTCGGGCACAGAAAGAATGCTATTAGTAGCGACCTCAGCCATTGACCCTGAAGAAACCAATTGGATCAATTTCCTTTTGAGGCATTTGATGACTAAAGGAAATTGGAGGATGGTCATAAAAATCCATCCAGATATTGACGAAGAGCGCTATCGCAGCCTTGTGCAAGGAGGAGAACTGGCACCGGTCCAAGTTACCAAGTCTATCCCTGTAAGCGAATTGATATTAGACTGCAGTATTTTGGCTACTGACTATAGTACTTGCGGTGTTGAGGCAGCAGTCGGTGGTAAGCCTGTGTTAGTAGTCAATCAAATGGGGGCTGATTATCCGTCGAACAACTTTGACCAAGAAGGTGTGGGATTGCTAGCAAGATCCTTTTCGGAGACGATAGAAGTTTTCGAGCAATTGGTGCAATGGCTTGATAAACCTGAATTTTTCCCAACAGCAGCGTTCAAGACCTACCAACAAAGGTATAATCATCTAAATGATGGTAAAGCCGCAGAACGCATCGCCCGAATCTTGGAGAATCGGTAGCTTGTAGTTTGTTGCGGCGCTTGATTCCTTGGGTTAAGCTAGTGTGAGGCAGTTGACAAAAAGGTGTATGAAATGGACAGAGGATTAGATCATCATGTATGAAAAATGGCTTGAAAAAGATCGCTGCTTTGTTATCGCGGAACTTGGCGTCAATCACAACGGCTCATTGGAAATGGCGGTTGAGCTGATCGACGTTGCTCGTAAAGCCGGTGCTGATGCTGTGAAATTTCAAACCTTTTTCGCTGAAGACCTAGTGTCCAAGCAAGCTAGAAAGGCAAAATATCAAACGGAAAACGATCCAACGCAAGAAAGCCAGTTCGAGATGCTAAAACGACTGGAGCTACCTCACGAAAATTGGGAGGAAATCCGTCGTTACTGCCAGAAAAGTGGCATCGAATTCCTGTCGACACCTTTTGGTGAAAGAGCAGCTGATCTCTTGCAGAACTTGGATGTTGGTGCCTACAAAGTTTCGTCCGGGGATCTAACACATCTTCCCTTTCTGCGAAACCTAGCAAAACGTGAACGTCCGATCCTTTTATCTAGCGGCATGGGAAATCTTCAAGAAGTGGCTGAGGCGGTTGAGGCGATCACCAACTGTGGGAATGATCAGATTGGCGTCCTACATTGTGTGTCCTGTTATCCTTCCGCTCCAGAGGACTCTAACCTTCGTTCTATGGCAACAATGGAACAAGCGTTTCAACTACCGATCGGGTGGTCCGATCACACTCAAGGAGAAACGATAGGCTTAGCAGCCGTTGCCATGGGAGCAAAAATTATTGAGAAGCACTTCACCCTTTCCCGCGATCTGCCGGGTCCTGATCATAAAGCATCGCTGGAACCAAACGAATTAGCAAACTTCGTTGAATCAATCAGAATGGTTGACGATGCTAAAGGCTCCGGTGTTAAAAAACCAACGCTAGCCGAACAAGAAACTGCAACAGTTGCCCGGCGTTCACTCGTTGTTTCCAAAGAAGTGAAGGTCGGGGAAATTCTGACGAAAGCCAATCTCTCAGTTGTTCGACCACAAGGCGATGTACCTCCAAAATACTACGATGTTTTTCTTGGTAAAAAGACAAATCGAGCCATTGCTGCTGGCACAACCGTCACATGGGACATGATTGGGTAATATGGCCTTTGCTCCTCAAATTGCTGTTGTCACAACAAGCCGGGCGGATTTTGGGATCTATCGCGCGTTTCTTGAAAATGCGCCTAAAGATTGGAATTTGGGTTTATATGTCACCGGTATGCATTTGGATCCTCAATTTGGCAACACCGTCGAGGAAGTCCGGAAGAGCGGATATCCGATATTGGCAGAGATTAAGTCATTGCTTTCTGGCGATGATGAAGAGAGTGTGGCGCTTTCATGTGCGCTGACAACCGAAGGATTTGCGCGAGAGTTCGTGAGAAACAAACCGGATCTATTAGTGGTTTTGGGCGACCGTTTTGAAATGCATGCTGCTGCTTTGGCCGCGATTCCTTTCCTCTTACCCTTGTGCCACATCCATGGGGGTGAAGAAACTGAAGGAGCGATCGACAACCTTTACAGACATAGTTTGACTAAACTGAGCCATTTGCATTTCACAAGTACAGAGCTGGCGAAACGTAGAGTGTTGGCAATGGGCGAAGACCCAAAGTTTGTTCACTGTTCAGGGGCGCCAGCAATCGACTCAATCCTCACATCGGATCGAATGAATAGGAAAGAGCTCCAACAACGCTTTGGTGTACCGGAAAAAGAACCCTTTATATTGGTAACTTATCACCCCCTTACGACGGGGAATGGAGACATCGCTCAAGAGCTAGAACTGCTTTGGAGTACATTACAAGAAGTACCTATCCGGAAGGTTCTCACGGGATCAAATGCTGACGTTGGTGGAAGAGCTCTTAATCAATTTATGAAGGAAATTGCAAAGACTGAGCCTGACCAAGCAAGTTTTGTCCAGCATTTTGGTGCTGTTGGTTACTATAGTGCGATGCAGGAAGCTGAGTTGATGATTGGCAATTCTTCGAGCGGTATCATTGAAGCTGCTTCGTTTGGACTGCCCGTCGTAAACCTTGGCGACAGGCAAAAAGGTAGAGAGCAATCTGAAAACACCATCAATGCAAGAATGGAAACCAGTGACTTTAAAATGGCTATTACAAAAGCCATGATTCCTGAATTTAGGGCTCGGTCCGCAGCAGCATCCAATTGTTATGGCGATGGAAAAGCTGCAAACAGAATTGTCGAAGGGCTTCAGGAATTTTTGAGTGAAGGTGCTCCTTTCGTAAAAAGATTCACACTCAATGGGTAATTTCGTCATCCTAGGCGCGGGCGGGCATGCGGCAATGATTGTTGAACTTGCAATGCTCGATGGTTCTCTACAACATAATCTTTTCGGGCTGATATCTTACAGCCCAAAAGATGTTGGTGTCAAAGTGGCCGACGCAACAGTCGTGGCTGATGAGGAAACGTTTCTTCGTCAAACTGACAAATGGCCAGTGGATGCTTTTGTTGTAGGAGTAGGAAGCATTAAGGGCAACGATCCGGTTCGAGCTAAGTTGTTTTACAAATTTGAAGATGCAGGTTTCACGCCTCTATCTCTGGTGCACCCTTCGGCAATCGTTTCTCCTCATGCCATCATTGGTAAAGGGACCGTTGTTATGCCAGGTGCTATCGTTAATCGAGGATCAATAATAGGTGATAATGTGATCGTAAACAGCGGTTCAATAATTGAACATGATGTAACAATTGGAGCGCACAGCCATATCGCACCAGGGGCTGTTGTTTGTGGGGGCACAAGTGTTGGAAAAAATTGCCTAGTTGGGGCCGGTGCCTCCGTGAGGCAGGCTATCAAGATTGGAGATGGAGCAACCATCGGAATCGGCAGCCGATTGTACAAAAACATTGCACAAGACGATACTTATACGGGCTAGATAAGTAGTCTGACATAAGCGAAGACTTAAAACCCGAGTGTTCGCAGCCCTCAACATGGAAGAAAAACCTTCCTTTCCTTCCTTTCAGAGAAGTTCTGACTTAACCAACAGGCTCGTTTCCGTTACTAGTGAAGCGAATTTCACTTATTTCAAGGCCAAAAGACATGAATACTGGAACAGGGCAGAAACTTTATCAAAAAGCTTGTTCAATTATTCCGGGGGGAACTCAACTCTTGTCAAAGAGACCAGAGATGCTTTTACCCGACAATTGGCCCTGTTACTATTCGAAGGCCAAAGGCATAACCGTTTGGGATTTAGACGGTAATAGTTACCAAGACGTTGGATATCATGGCATCGGGGCGTGCGTTCTTGGTTACGGCGACGACGATGTCGACAACGCAGTTATTGATGCAATTAAATGCGGCAGTACCTCGATATTGAATAGCCCGCAAGAGGTTGAATTAGCCGAGCTTTTGGTTGACCTGCATCCCTGGGCCGACATGGCAAGATTTTCGCGCTCCGGTGGCGAAGCGATGTCCATTGCTGTTCGTATAGCAAGATCTGCGACTAACAGAGATGTTGTTTTGTTTTGTGGCTATCACGGTTGGCACGATTGGTATCTTGCAGCCAACCTTGCACAAGGGAATGACAATCTTTCTGACCATCTTCTTCCTGGTCTCAAAGCAAAAGGGGTTCCATCTCACCTATCAGGAAGTGCTGTGCCGTTTCATTACAATGACATTGAGGAATTCCACAGACGCCTGTCTGAAATTGGGGACCGCTTGGCAGCAGTCGTCATGGAACCTGTTAGATCATCTGACCCGCTTCCCAACTATCTGGAAACAATCGCTGACCTCACAAAAAAAGCAGGCGCTGTGTTGATTTTTGACGAGATCACGTCAGGTTTCAGACTTTGCCCAGGAGGCGCACACCTTCACTTTGGTGTTGACCCGGACATCAGCGTGTTCGCGAAATCTCTTTCGAACGGTTATCCGATGGGGGCAGTGATTGGCCGAAGAGAAGTTATGGAGGCTGCACAAGATACTTTCGTTTCGTCAACAGCTTGGACAGAATCGACAGGGCCAGCTGCGTCGATAGCTGCAGTAAATAAATATATTGAAAACCAAGTCCAAGAGCATCAGAAAAAAGCTGGTGAAGAAGTGTGTGAAATCTGGACGAAGAATGCCAACGCTACCAGCGAATTGGCAATCGATATCAGTGGCATTAAACCATTGTCGCATCTGTCTTTGAAGACCCACGAGAGCGGAAATCCTTCAGAGCAAAAGACTTTTCTAACGCAAGAGATGCTGAAAAGAGGTTTCTTAGCCACGACTTCGTTTTATGCTACAAGCTGTCATGACGCAGAAAGTCTTGCTCAATATGACCAAGCTATTTCAGAAGTATTTGGACATATGTCAGACCACCTAAAGGCAGGCACTTTGCGTGAAGCCTTGGATGGGCCAGTTGTTCATACTGGATTTTACAGACTGTCATAAAAAAACTGAGCTCAACAGGTTGATTTAAGATCAATAGGTGTCCGCAAATACTTGACCAAAGGAACTGTTTTGACTTTCATTGCATCGGCTTTTGCAAAAGGTGAGAATAACCTTGTTCAACTTCCAGCATGCCTGATTGTGTAATCAATGGGTCTGTATTTGGATAAGCTACGGCGGAACCTTAGTAGTCTAAAGAAACAACTGCGATTGGTCGCTTTCTTGACGTGGCGACACCAGAAGGCAACAACCTTCATTGTTTGCTGCTTAAGTTTTCTTTCCTCAGGCCTTCAGTTAGCAGTCGCCTATTTGCTAATCCTAGTTTTGGATAACTCAAACTCCCAGGCAATGGTCAGTAACGTTCCGTTAGTTGGGCAGCTTGTGAAGGATTTCTCGTTCAAAACCTTACAAGACCATTATTGGTTACAGGGCCTGTTCATCGCTGGTTTCTTTCTTTTGGTGTCGTTGATCAACTTTTTTGCAAACACTTATATAGCCAAAAAGAACCCAGAGATGTATCGGTTGGCTCTTGCGAAAACGATCAAGGCAATGAAAATGGTTCGGGGCAATCCGGATTTTGCTCGGAATCAGCCTAAGGAAATTTCTTTTCAAGTACTAAAACGTCTTCTTGCAAGTGAGTTACGCTACCTAGTCGCTGCCTGGGCACTTCTTATCAGGAGCATCCCTGTTGTTGCTACCCTCGTATTAGGTTTTGTTTCTCTTTTGGCTTTGAATTCAAACCTGAGTCTGGTGGTTTTAGCCAGTGTGCTTGTTGGTATTCCTCTGCTAGCGTTGCCAGTTTTAAGAGGTGGTGCCATCGGTGCTAGAATTAGGAATGAGGCAAGAAAACAAGCGAATTTTTTAGCTCAGGAAGGGGAACGGTTGGTTTATGATCTTCCGGGTTCAAGGAAGGAAAGTGACGACGAAACAATCCTTAGATTGAATAAGGAAAGCGGACCCTTTCTATCAGCCCTGGTTAAGCGACAAACAGTTTCTGATGTGACGGCCCTCGTTGTTGACGCCTATGTCGTTTGCTTACTCACGGCTATCATAATCTTCATCCTGAACGAAACCGCTTCAGGTGCTCTTAACGTTGGACAGGCCATTGCGATCGTGATTATCGTGCGGCTGTTTTTGGCCTCGGTAAGAAGCCTCATGCGGTCGGCGACTAATTTCTACGCCACTCATCCGATCATTCAAAACCTAATTCCAATACTTCTTAGCTATCACAAACTTGGGAATACCAAAACACCTCAGCAAAATGGGCCTTATTTGCCGAACGGCCTCCATTTAATGGTAACACCAGAGGACGTTTTTTTCACGCCAGTGTCCACCATCAGCCAAATTGGCTATCGTCAGGGTATCCAACGTGATGTCGTTTTGATTTCGCATAACAAAAAGAACTGGGTATCCGAAGAGTTTGATGACAACAAGTTCGCTCTCCTGGCGGATGAGCCGAAGGCATTAGCAAAAGAATTAGTGATGTTAGGGCATTTGCTTTCAGATTCAGAAGAGAAAACCTTAAACGCGCGACCATCAGAAGAGGCGCAACTTATGGTAAATATGCTCTTTCTTTCTGTTCTGGAAGGAAATCCAATAGTTTATTTGGATGGTAGAGCCATTCCCAATAATGACGCCAATACCTGGAAAGCCTTGGCACTCCTTTCCACAGGGGCTAGCATAATCGTCACAGTCGATTCAGATACTCGGCTTGCGCTTTTGATCGAAAACATCACTCGATTTGAACTCAGACTTAATGTTCTTTTTGCGAACTTGCTTCCAATAGGTAGCGATTTTGAAATCGTCAATTATGGTCAAACACCATTAACTGAAACCCAATGGGCTGAAATAAAGGGCCGGTTTTCAAAAAAACCTCAGACGAAGCAAAATGGTTTTCTCGATGAGGAGGAATTTGAGTTAATTGGCTAATCTTTTCCAAAACCTTAAGAATTTTTCTTCGAGCACAACCGACAACTTTGATACACAAGAGCTTATTTCTGTCACAGCTTCAGTGATTGAATTTGAAAACCATCTTGTCCAAGCTTCCCAGCAACGGGATATTGAGCGATTGGCAATTGAAGGTATTCCAATATGGCACTTTCTCAAAACGATCCTTACAGCGGACCTATACAAACGCCTTTTGCGGCAAAGAGCGCTGAAAAGGCGAAACATGGCTCGTTACAGGATCAGTTTGGCCGCCCAACAACTGGCGGTTAATGTCAAAAGCGGATTGTTCCGCGAAACTGAATTGCTTTCTCACGGTCATAGCGAGTGCTTGTTTCTCGCAAGCCTGGCAAATAATTTTGAGATTGATGGAAGAAAAATAGTTCCGACCGTGGACTTTCTGAGATTATTAGTCCGTGACCTGAGGGGGGTGGACACAGATCTTTTTATTCTTCACACGGATCATAAAGAGGTCGCGGCACAGAACTTCTTTGTTCCCAATGTTTTTGGTTTTTCATCTGGACTTGGCAGGTCGCGATGGTCAAAAAAAAAGGGGGATCTGGATTTCGGGTCGACCCTAAAGCAAATCGATGGCATTCTTTCCCACTACGCAAAGGTTTTAAGAATTGATCGAGCCGAGGCCCTTGTATGGATCAAAGCAATGATTAAGCAATTTCTTGGAGTTTACGACTACGCCATCAAATTTTTGAACATGGTAAACCCAGCCTACCTTTTTGTCACGGAAGGAGGGCATTTGGAACCTCAGGCCTTTGCTTGTGCAGCAGGAGCTCTGGGTATCAAAGTAATTGAGATACAACATGGTGTTCTGCGCCCCTCCCAACGTGCCAAGCTGGTGGGCGATGGCCCAAAACTGGACGGCCTCCCTGACGTGTTTTTATCCTGGCAAGATAACAACATACCTGGCGTAAAATTCATTGGACCGCCTGTTTCCCATTGGCTGGAAAGCGGGCCTCAAGGTCTTATTGAGATGGGAATGGAGGAGTCTAGAGCGTTTAGAATTTTCAAAAAAGAGGACAACAAATGCCGGCCAATCGAAAATCAAAAAGTTTTGGGAATCATTTATCAAGACGGAATGGATTTAGATTGGATCAACACTGTTGTTGCTCATTTCGGTCAGCTATTGAAAATTGAGATTAGAACTCGGCCGGATGCCGCTGCTACGCCAAACCAATATGCCAATAGACATAGCAAAATTTGCAGAGTAACTTTGTCCAACAAACAGAGCATTTGGAGCTTCTGTATAGGCAAGAGTCTTCTTGTAACAGATCACTCATCCGCAGTTGTTGAAGCTGACATTATGGGGATTCCAATTTTCACAATTTCACCGTTGGCTAACTATCTTTTCTCTGCCCATGGGCAGGGTAACCTCTGGAGAGCTTTTTCTAACAGCGAAGAGTTGTCTCGCTATCTTGTTACTCAGCCTTTACCGAGTCATATAGGACCCAGGCAACACACCTCTATTGATCGTGTAAAGACTGCGATCCATGAGATTTTTGAAGACAGTTAGACATTGAAACAGCTATTTATAAGTCACTTGCCAGGTAGACTAACCAAAACAGAGATTGCCCAGCTCGTCGACAAAGAAGGCGGAACAGGGTCAGTTCCTGTCGTATTGCTACATCGAATTGAGCTAAAATTTTCAGATAGCAATGACCTACAAAGCTCAAACATTCATCTACTAAGCGATGTCGTCTTGAAGCATAAAGCTGAGGAAATCGCACTTTCTGAATCAAGGTTCCAAGCTCTGGATAATTGGTTCCAGCGAATGAAACGCAAAGGAGATAAGGAGGAGCTTTGTCTTCTATTTGCTCAACAGTTCGCGACAACGATGATGTATGATTTTAACGGACTCGAAATTGCCCTCGCAGAATTTGAGCGAACTGGCGTACAGTCGATTCTTATTCTAAGTTCCACCAATTGGTTCAGCGGCTATCCTAAAGCAGGAAATTTGTCATCCAACGCCGCGATGTACAGGAACTCCGTAAAGTTAACACTTTCTTTTCTGAAATGGAAAGTTGTCCAACAGGCGGTCAAATGGCCCTGTCCGATGAGGATCTTGGAGCTAATTTTCCGGAACCTAGCCTATATCTCCTTTATGAAGGCCAAAAGGAAATTGGCTGCTAAGAGAAATCGAGACGGAGGGATAGGAACGAGTAGGTCCGCTGGCAAAACTTTTACCGCTCCCAGTCAGGTGAAATTGCTGTTTTCTGGCAGAAACCGTGATTTGCATGGAAAAGTGATGGAAAATTTTTCTGAGGCATGCCGGAATTTACCAGTCGAAGATCAGCCAGATATTATCTGTGATGAAGGCTTTTTACTGACCACCAAAAACGGGGCGGTGTTGGAAATTCCTACTCTTTTGCCTTTTCAGGTTGGCATTTTGTTTAGCATAAGGAAATTCACCTCCAGTTACAATATACAGAAGAGCTTTCGTGAATTGGTTCTATCTCATGTCAAGGAAGTTCATTGTACCGCTTCCCAAGTACTTTTAACCAAAATGGTAGAAGATCCAAGTTGCTGGATAGTCAATCTGTTTGAAACTCGTCTCCTGGTTGAACGTCTGCTAACGGCTGGAACGCCTGGAAAAATCGACACTTACTTTGTTTTACCTATGTTCTCTCCTCTTGGGCGTTCGGCAACTATAGTTCGGCACCTGGGAGGTGCTCGGGTTGTTTCTACAAACGTACACAGCGTAGCCCCTCACCGAAGGAGTGTGCCAATTTGTTGGCCCGTTGATACTATGTTTTGTTACGGGGAAGCCATGAGAATAGCTCTGACGCATGTTGGTTTTAGCCCCGGGCAACTTATTGATACAGGAAATCTTTCTCTTTCAGAAACAAATGAAATTGCAAGCACGAAAGAAAAGAAGATTGTGGTTGCGACTTCAGGCCTCGCAAAAGATGAATTACATTGGATGAAGCATTTGGCCGAGACCGCTAAGAACAAAAAGTGGTCTGTTGCTTTTTCTTTCCATCAATCGGTCCGGCAAAAATGTCGTTCCGATAAAATCTTAAAGGCGTTTTTTGCGGAAAATCATATTTTGACGGAGAGCGATTTGCTTGACGCGATAGCTGAAAGTTCTTTGGTAATTACCGATGATAGTTCGGCAGGCGCTTTAGCAATTCACTACAAAAAACCTCTAATTGTCGCCAATTTTGAAAATCTGAAACTCAATGTTCATGATTTTGTAGTTCGCAAAACAGCCGTCGAAGCCAGTAATATCGAGGCTCTTATTTCCTTGGTTGACGAGGTTGTGGAAAACGGCATGCCTGGGTCAGTAATAAAGGGGCGAATTGATTTTCAAAAAGATTTTGACCTGAGACCGGAAGGAAATAGACAGGCAGCCGCTTTGAAACACCTAACGGCAATGGCGAATGGACTGAACAAGACTAGATGAGGACCAAAACCTGTTGATCAACACTTGAAGCAAAACAGGCCTATTCCCATTAAGGAACTTCAAGCGACTCGAGAGCGCGATAAATCTTTTTCGCTCTTTCTAATTCCTCTAAGCGACCAATATCCATCCAAAAGAAATCAGACTTATATACTTTGCAGCCACAAGAGTTCTCTCTCAGAATTGGGAAAAGATCTGGAAGGTCAAAAAAGGTGTTTTCAGGAATAAAACTAGTTGCAGCGTTCTTGAGGCAATAGATTCCGGAGTTAATCATGAATTCAATTTTTGGTTTTTCACGGCTTCCTAAGAAATCTCGGTTTTCTTCATCGCAATCAATAACCCCAAAAGGAACATTATGTGTATAGGTACGCGTTACAACAGTACCCCAAGCTTCCGAATCTTTGTGAAAGCCATACAAATCATGGATTGGGACGCTAGACAGAATATCGCCATTTAACACCAGCAGATCAGTGTCCAAGTCTTTTGGCAGCAAGGATAGAGCGCCGCCAGTACCAAGTCGCTCCCGTTCTTCCAAATAGTTGATGTTGACACCAAATTTGCTGCCGTCCCCCAAGAAGTCCTTAATCATATCCCCAAGGTAGTTAACGGAAATGAAAATGTTGGTGACACTACTGTTGCGTAAATGTTGAATTATCCGCTCAATAATGGGTTTTCCGTTGATTGGGATCAACGGCTTAGGCGTCGTAAGTGTCAAAGGACGTAGTCTTGTGCCCATGCCCCCTGCCATGATAACGGCCGACAATTTGCTATTGTCGCGGATTAAAATGCCGCCCAAGTCTCGTATCGTTACGAGCTCAACTAGCAAGCCATTTTCGTCTGTTAAAGGAACTTGTTGCACGCCTTTGCTTCGCATCAACGTCCTGATTTTTTCATCAGAAGTTCCTGCAGGCAATGAAACAAACAGTTGATTCATATATTGCTCAACAGGAGTTTCCAAAGTGGCTTCATCCGATACGGCTCGCCTTAAATCGCCATCGGACAAAGTGCCAATTACTTTGAGATTGTCATCCACCACCAGAACAATCTTCAAACCCGACTTTGACATAAAATCGAGACTCTTTCTAAGCGTGGCGTTCCTCTTAACCGTCATAAAAACCGTATGACGCTCGTATCTTCTTAATGCCATGAAATTCTCCTCCGAGAAATTATATTCAATCTAGTTAAGATTGGCCAGAGTCATAACTCCTGATTTTTCTGCATAAGTAAATTTGACGGCTATCTCAGATAGAAATCGTAGCTTTGATATCACTTTGAAGAAGGCTTATTAGCACAAATTAAAATGGAGTTTCATATGGCATTCAACAGAACAAGCACATGTGTGTGCGGCGGTGCAAAATTAGTCCACGGTAGCGGCGGCATTGTGTTGTCGCGGGCGGCGTAAAAGTCGTCCACTTTACCCCTTTCGGTTTATCGGGAGGGTTTGAGGATATACACCGTGGACATCTATTTGAAAGTTC
>CAJQQZ010000031.1 GCA_905480575.1 uncultured Alphaproteobacteria bacterium
ACACGCTGCTTGCGCCAAACCAGCCGATCGCGCAAAATAACGTTTAGAGAGTGGAAGCTTGGCATGCGAATCATCCTTGGAAAGATTGAATCGCAAACTTGCCAAAATTTCACGCTCTAAGCAAATTGTCGGGTAGTGTGAGCTTTTTGTTTCACTCTATCTCTTCGTCTTTGTAGCGCCCATAGAGACCTGGAGATGAAAGGTAGCCTTTGTGACCCTGTACGTTGACCAAACACCAAGTGCCGGAACAGGATTCGATCAATCCCAGAACACCGCGTTCTAACCATGCGACTGTCTCAGACCCATTATCGGCCTTCTCTTTTAACGCAGTGGTTTCTGTCATCACTCTAACTGTGCGACGACCTGATAACAAAGAGTGGTAGACCCAACCTGTTTCCCCTTCCCAGTCTTTGATTTTACGCCAGTTCTCAAACTCGGCAACGACTTCTACCGGTAAATGTTTGCGGCGGTAAACCCAATCGATAGGGTATTGCAGGCCAGGCCCGCGACGCATATTGATTTCGTTCGATTTGAGAGAAACAAAGCGCGGCATGGGCAGGTCGGTAACCGGGCCGGTTTCTTGGGCGACACTTACCAAAGGAAACAGGACAAAGAGGCCTAGTAAGGCTACCAATACTGACTTTCCATGGACAAGCGAGCGGATTTTTTTTGACATTTATGTCGAACGAACAAAATTAACTAAGGGGGTCGAAAAAAGATTATACTCGATTGTCGATTCGCCGTAAATCGCTAATCAAGGGTGAAACTCATGGCAGTAGAGCTCTTCTTTGGCGCATCAACACAAATTGGCGAATATTTCTGTTGGACCCCACGATCAACGAGTCTAGAATCTGGACAATCTTCACCTCGGCTGATAAAGGCTAGCAGGTTTTTCTGAAGGGAACTTTGCATGAGCTTGGAAAAAGCAGTTGTCGTCGCGACACGCGGACTACCTAAAGCGATTGAAGTGCGTATGAGCGAATTGTTCCGCACTTCCTTAAACAAGGACGATAGCCCCTTTTCCCGAGAGCAATTGATCGAAGCCGTTCAAACGGCTGACGTTCTTGTTCCGACAGTAACGGACAACATTGACGCCGCCTTGCTCAAACAAGCCGGACCTCAGCTTAAAATGATTGCGAACTTCGGTGTTGGTGTAAACCACATTGATCTGGAGGAAGCGAGAGCCAGGGGAATACTGGTGACCAATACGCCAGGGGTCCTGACCGAAGATACCGCCGATATGACGATGGCTTTGTTGCTGTCCGTCACGCGTCGACTGGCCGAAGGCGAACGCCTGGTGCGCTCAGGCGAATGGAATGGTTGGGCACCGACGACCATGTTGGGGGCGAGGCTTTGGGGCAAGCGCCTCGGCATTATCGGTATGGGCCGAATTGGCCAAGCTGTAGCGCGCCGTGCGAAGGGCTTCGGTATCGCGGTGCATTACCACAATCGCAATCAAATCTCAGAGGAGATCGAACAGGAACTGGACGCAACTTACTGGGACGACCTGGACCAGATGCTGGGCCATATGGACCTCGTCTCGGTCAATACGCCTCTGACTGCTAGCACCCACCATATTCTAAATGCAGAACGCTTGGCATTGCTGCAACCTCATTGTTTTGTCATCAATACCAGCCGTGGTGAAGTGATCGACGAAGAAGCGCTGGCTGACATATTAGCCGCTGGAAAGTTGGCGGGTGCAGCGCTCGACGTTTATGAGAAAGAGCCTGAAGTAAATCCCAAGCTCATCGATTTGAACAATGTCGTTCTACTTCCTCACCTAGGGTCCGCCACGGTAGAAGGCCGGGTTCAAATGGGCGAACGCGTGATCATCAACATCAAATCCTTCGTCGACGGCCACCGCCCTCCTGACCGTATATTTGAGGCCATGCTTTAGTTGGGATTGCGAGGGCGTAGGTCCTTTGTGGTTAGTCTAGCTACATGATTGTTGAAATGCTTTAGGTTTCCCCAACGGAAAAAAGAGGCTATTATCTTTCCATGAACCAGATGTTGGAAAAAGCGATTGATGATGCCCGAGGGTTTTCTGAGCATGATCAAGAAGCGTTGGGAACTGAGTTTTTGAAGCTCATCGAAGAAAGAGCGGTCGGCGGTAAGCTCGCTAATGCAGAAGCTCAAGGCGGTGGTGCTTCGCTTGAGGGTGTTTTCTCTGAGATAAAGGACGAGATTAAAAACAACTATGCTTTGTAGTTTAGTTGTTCTTGGTAGTGCAAAAAACGATCTGCGCGAAATTTATCGTTTCATAGCAGAAGATAACCCTTCAAAAGCACTAAACTGGATCGAAACGTTAGAACAGAAACGCAGGTGCTTTCTGAATTTCCGGAGCTTGGACGAGTTTACAAGCCACCTTACAGAATTTTGAATGCAGAGGCTGGGTATCGTATTTACTATAGGTACAACAAAGCGAAAAGAACTGTAACCATCGTACACTTTTATGCACCCGGTCTGAATAAGCCTTGAGCCTGTTCTTGATATCCAATCCAGCAGCTACCATTAAGAAACTATGAGCTCACTACTAACGATTGTTTTGATTTTCGTTGCAGGTTTGCTTTTGCTGAACCTGTTTGCCTGCTATCTCGTGAGGAAGTCGGCGGCTTATTCACGTGAGCAGAAACTCTATCAGATTTTGTTGATTTGGTTTTTGCCAGTGTTTGGGACAGCCGTGGAGCTTTTAATTATCGGATCTGACAGGGAAAGAAAACGGCGACCCAAGGAAGTTCCTGATGGAAACAAAAGCGCTCCTAATGCCAGAATGCTGAGACATGATATTGGGAACTATTAATTAAAGTCAGATAACTCAGGCACAAACTTCACACCCGTCTGCGCGTTTCACCTTAAACCGCGAAAACCTGATGTCTAGAGCGTCATAAATTACCAACTCCCCCGTCAAACTTGTGCCGATACCAGTGATTTCTTTTAGAACTTCGGTCGCTTGCAAAGAACCTATGACACCGGGCAGAGTTGCTAAAACGCCGACGTCGGCACAGGAGCGGCCTTCGACATCCTCGGTGGATGGGAACAGGCATCGATAGCAAGGGCGATCTTCACCTTCCTCAAAGGCTTTAAAGGTGGTCAGCTGGCCATCGAAACGGGTGATTGCAGCCGAAACAAGCGTTTTCTTTAGCTTGAAGCATACCTCATTCACCAATTGGCGGGTTGTAAGGTTATCGCAACCGTCGGCGACGAGATCGACTTGGGCGATCCAATGATCTGCATTTTCAGGAGTGACTTTCTCTTCGATCACCACGACCTTTACGTCTGGATTGAGGGAGTTGATGGTTTCCCTTGCAGACCGAGCCTTGGCTTTGCCGACATCATCGGTGCCGTGGATGATTTGTCTTTGAAGATTGGACAGGTCAACGTCGTCATGATCAGCAACGTAGATCGTGCCGACACCAGCAGCGGCTAAATACATAAGCAATGGTGAGCCTAAACCCCCAGCGCCGATCACCAGCACTTTGGCATTCAGCAGTTTGGTTTGGCCTTCCTCGTCGATTTCGGGCAGGACGAGATGACGTGCATAGCGCTCAATCTGATTGTCGCTAAGGTCTTCCATCAGACACCCGTTGATCCGAAGCCGCCTTCGCCGCGTTCTGTCTCATCCAAGCTTTCGACCTCGATCATTTCGGCCTGAATGACGGGCGCGATAATCATCTGTGCAATCCGATCACCGCGATTAATGAGGAAGGGCTCGCTGCCCAAATTGATGATGGTGGTTTTCAGTTCACCTCTATAATCGGAATCAACCGTTCCTGGCGTGTTGAGGACCGTCACACCGTGTTTGACCGCAAGGCCAGATCTGGGGCGGACCTGGGCTTCATAGCCTTGTGGCAGGGCGATCTTGATGCCGTTGGGCACGAGGGCTCTTTCCATAGGTGTCAAACGAATGGGTTCGTCGATCGCCGCGCGCAAATCCATGCCTGCGCTGCCCGTGGTCTCATAGGCCGGAATAGGGAGATCTTTTCCGTGATCCAGAACAACGACTTTGACCTGCATCCAATTAGCCTTTCAATTCTTGCGCAATAGCCTCGACCAATTGTCGGGCCGTTGCCTGTTTACTTTGATGCCCCCAAGACTCATTGGCGTTGCTCTTGACCAAGTGAACTTCACTGGCATCACCGCCAAAGGTCCCGGTTTTCTCAGAAACATCATTTGCCAAGATCCAATCACAATCTTTCTTTTTGAGTTTGGATTGAGCGTTTTTGATCAAGTTCTCGGTCTCTGCCGCAAAGCCGATAACTAGGTCAGGACGCCCTTTTTTTATGCTAGCGATTGTCGCGAGAATGTCGGGGTTGGCTTCAAATTCCAGTTTAGGCGCTTTGCCGTCCTTCTTTTTGATCTTTTGAGTGGCGGCGTTGGCGACTTTGTAGTCGGCAACGGCGGCTGCAAAAATTGCGATGTCGGTGGGGAGGGCGGCTTTGCTGGCAGCGAGCAATTCATCCGCAGTATTGATAGGCACAAAGTTGACCCCTGTCGGAGGCGCTAGTTTTGTCGGGCCAGACACTAACGTTACATCCGCACCGGCACTGACAAGAGCTTCTGCAATGGCGTAGCCTTGCTTGCCGGAAGAGTGGTTGGAGATGTAGCGAACTGGATCTATGGCTTCTCTCGTTGGGCCAGCGGTTACAAGCGCCGTCTTGCCCTTAAGGTTTTGAGATTGGTTTAGGAAACTGACGACGGAACTGACTAAGACAGCGGGCTCTACAAACCGGCCAGCGCCATGCTCGCCACAAGCCATGTCGCCACTCTCGGGGCCGACAATCGTAACGCCGCGTTCTTTCAGTGTCTCTAGGTTAGCCTGTGTCGCGGGGTGTTGCCACATCATCGGGTTCATTGCCGGTGCCACCATGACTGGTTTGTCTGTCGCCAGCAGTGCGGTAGTGGCTAAATCGTTTGCTTGGCCAGATGCCATCTTTGCCATGATGTCAGCGGTGGCAGGAGCGACCAGCACAAGATCAGCTTCCCTTGACAGCCTGATATGACCCATTTCCTGCTCATCTGTCAGGTCAAAGAGGTCTTGGAAGACTTTTCCGCCTGACAAAGCGGAGACAGAAAGCGGTGTCACGAATTCAGCACCAGCCTTTGTCAAAATGGTTGGGCAAGAGATGTTGTGATCTTGTAGGCGGCGGATCACCTCAAGGCACTTATAGGCGGCGATGCCACCGGAGATGATGAGTAAAACGCGTTTATTTTGGTTCATAGCAACCAGATCGGAAACAACTTAGCTTAATACAAGTGTTGTAAGCAGAATTCCGGCCCCAAAACCAGTGGCAATCAAGAGAGGAATCCACCAACGCCGAGTCTCGCTTCGTTGTTTCTCCATTTCAGCCAAAGTCCTCTCAGCGGAATCAATGATCTTCGGCATTTTTCCAGCGGCGGAGGCATAAATGGATAATGTTTCGCTCGCTTTGACCAACGGATTGCGGTTGCGAACAACCCAGTCTTCGACAAGGGGCTGGGCAAAGGTCCAGATGTTCATTTCTGGAGCTAAGGTGCGGGCGATACCTTCTGCCATAACCATGTTCTTTTGAAGCACATAGAGCTCTGGTTGAACGGTTAGATCAAAGGTGCGCCCCATCTCTAAAAGCTGCCCAAGGAGCTTAGCAAAGGAGACTTCTTTCAGTGGCTTGTCGATGATGGGTTCACAGACGGCTCTAAGCGCCATCGCGAAAGTCTCGTTGTGATGTTCGGTGGGCAGGAAGTCAGCTTCCGCGTAGGTCTTTGCGATTGCCAAATAATCTCGTTTCACCAAACCCAGCATGATATCAGCCAGAAAACAACGGGACTGCCAAGTCATTCGGCCCATGATGCCGAAGTCGACGAAGGATATTGAGCCTTCTTTGGTGACGAACATATTGCCAGCATGTTGGTCACCGTGAAAGAAACCGTGCTCAAAAATCTGCATGAAGAAGGTTTCAGCAGCCCTGGTCAAAACATCTTCCAGGTCATGCCCCTGAGCTAGCAGTCCTTCTTTGTCGTCAATCGATAAGGCATCCAAGCGTTCAATCGTCATGACGGATTGAGCTGTTAGGGGCCAGAAGATAGCTGGCACAAAGAAGTCGTCGCGTTCTTTGAAATTGGTTTTGAATTCATCGGCTTGAGCGGCCTCAAGACGGAGATCCAGTTCAATGGATAGCTGAGCGCGGTAGAGACCAATGACGGCAGGCAGTTTCACACGTCTCAGAACCGGGCTGAAGGTTTCAGCAATCCGGGTCAGCCAGGAGAGGAAATCGAGCTCTCGTTCAAAGATTGCTTTGATGTTTGGACGGAGAATTTTAACAGCGACGTCATCGCCCTCATGGGTCTTGGCGAAGTGGACTTGAGCGATCGACGCGGCGGAGACCGGCTTCATATCAAACTCTGGGAACAGCTGCTCCAAAGGTTTGTCGAAGGCTTCTGATATGGTGGCGATCACGATTGATGCGTCGAAAGGGGCGAGCTGATCTTGTAACACCGAAAGATCGAGTGCGCCCTGTTCGCTCATGAGGTCTGCGCGTGTGGACAGTAGTTGACCAAACTTGATGTAAGGCGGCCCGAGTTTCTCCAGTGCCGCAGCTAGTCGTTGGCCTGGGCGCAATAACTGGTTCTTCCTGGCAAACAGTCGGAGGTGTCCGATCTTCTTAGCTAGGTCCTGGTTGCCGCGCGCAAGCGGCAGGAAAGCTTCGAAGGCGTCATGTTTTGAGAACAACCAAAAGAGCTTGAGCAGCTTGAAAATGTAGATGAAGCTCTTCACGGCAGCGATCTAGATCCGCCAGCCGGAATGTATGGCGGCAATACCACCCGAAAGATTGCGGTAAGACACCTGCTCAAAACCAGCTTCACGGTACATCTCTGCCAGTTTGTCTTGCGTAGGAAATTGGCGAATTGATTCGACGAGATATTGGTAAGAGGCTTTGTCATTCGCCACTAGCCCGCCGATGTGCGGTAAAACGTGAAAGGAATACTTGTCGTAGATCGTGTCCAAAATTGGCAAAACAACATGACTGAATTCTAGGCAGAGAATGCGCCCACCTGGCCTTAAGACACGGTAGGCGTCTTTCAATGCTTCCAATGGCTCCGTGACGTTACGAAGCCCAAAAGCAATGGTGTAGCAGTCGACGGATTGGTCGGGCAGTGGCAAATTTTGAGCGTTACCACATATCCAATTGAGCTGGTCCCGATAGGCTGAAAATTTGTTAGTTTCCGCTCTCTTCGCGCCTTCTTCCAGCATGGATGCCGTCAGGTCGCAAACATGGATCATCGATGGCTGGTCTTCTTTCGGCTCTTGACTAGATAGGCGTTCCGCTATTTTGAAAGCGATGTCGCCAGTGCCACCGGCGACGTCTAAGAACTGTTGCCCTTGTCGGGGGAGGAGCCAGTCGATCATTGACTCCTTCCAAAGCCGATGGATACCGCCGGACATCAAATCGTTCATGATGTCATACTTGCTGGCAACAGAAGTGAAAACACCTTGCACCAGGCCTACTTTGGCCTGTTGGTCAACTTCCTGAAAACCGAAATGGGTCTTTTCCATGAGGGCGGGTACCTGGATTAACTTGCTTGTAGGGAAGACTCGTTTAACTTGTCTGAAACATAATCATTAGAGCCGGTGAATGCCAGTTCTGAATCTGGATAAAGGAACGCAGTTAACAATGCCTGAGTTGCCCGAGGTTGAAACGGTTTGTCGAGGTCTGAGGCCTTTTTTAGAGGGGCGAAAACTCACCCGGGTTTTGAAGCGGCGGCCTGACCTGCGGTTTCCCATTCCTGATGATTGGGAAGAACAGCTGACCGGACAAACGGTTGAAGCTGTTGAACGCAAGGCCAAGTATGTTGTCATGCGGCTGACCTCTGGGATTTCTGCCATTTTGCATCTCGGCATGTCGGGCAGAATACTGATCCACGAACACAACGCCGATGAGCCTTTTGACAAGCATGATCACATTGTTTTTGAAACGGACCAAGGGTGTCAGATCCGGTTCAATGATCCCAGACGTTTTGGCGTGGCCGATATTGTGTCAACGGATGGCCTGGCTGAATCTCGCTATTTCAAGAGCCAAGGGATCGAACCCTTAGGCAATGAGCTTTCGGGAGAATTCATCGAGAAAAAGTTCCTGAATAAAAAAACCGCCATTAAAGCCGCTGTACTTGATCAGAAGTTTATTGTTGGCGTTGGGAATATCTACGCTTGTGAATCGCTTTTCTTTGCCGGGATCGACCCAAGAGCGTTGGCAGGAGAGATTAGAGGCGCTCGCGCGGAGGCTCTGTCCACGTCAATAAGGGTCGTGCTTGAGAAGGCGATCGCAGCCGGTGGGTCCAGTTTGAATGATTACGTTCAAGTGTCAGGTGAACTCGGCTATTTTCAAAATCAATGGGCGGTTTACGGGCGAGAAGGTCAGAAATGTCGAACTTGTGACTCTGTGATAGAACGCGTCGTGCAGTCCAATCGCTCTACTTTCTATTGTCCTCAATGCCAGAGCTAACTAAAAAGCGATCAAATCAAATAAGGAAGTAATCAATGCCCTATAACAACATCTTAGTAGAGAGCAGAGGCCCTGTCGGTCTGATCACTCTTAATCGTCCGCACGCTCTCAATGCTCTTAATTCGGAGCTGATGGGGGAGCTGGATCAAGCATTGCGCGATTTTGAAGCTGATGACGCGATTGGTTGCATGGTTCTAACGGGCAGCGAGAAGGCTTTCGCTGCTGGCGCTGACATCAAGGAAATGCAGTCAAAAGGCTTCATGGACGTCTACATGGGCAACTTTATCACCAGCTCGTGGGAAACCTTGGCCAAGGCACGCAAGCCCATCGTTGCAGCGGTGGCAGGTTATGCTCTTGGCGGTGGTTGTGAAATCGCAATGATGTGTGATTTCATCCTGGCGGCTGACACAGCTAAGTTTGGCCAGCCTGAAATTACGATCGGCACTATCCCTGGTGCAGGTGGCACGCAGCGCCTGACACGGTTTGTTGGTAAATCCAAGGCAATGGAAATGGCTTTGACTGGTCGCATGATGGACGCAGCCGAGGCGGAACGGTCCGGCCTAGTTAGCCGCATCATCCCAGCGGACGAGCTGGTTGATGAAGCTATTAAGGTCGCAACCAAGATCGCGAAGCTATCTCGCCCTGCTGTTATGATGGCGAAGGATGCTGTCAACGGAGCCTTCGAGACCACATTGACAGAGGGTGTTAAGCTAGAACGCCGCATATTCCACTCCACCTTTGCGCTGGAAGATCAAAAAGAAGGCATGGCTGCTTTTGCGGAGAAGAGAAAGCCAGAGTGGAAAAACCGCTAACGTCGCACTTGACGCATGAAATGGGCGCGCTTATAAGGCGCGCTCAATTCAACTAGCGTCACTTTTGACCATAGGATTCAGAAACATGGCTAATTCGCCATCCGCACGTAAGCGGATCAGAACTAACGAAGCACGTTCAGAGATTAACAACGCACGTCGCACACGTATTCGTACTTTCATCAAAGCTGCTGAAAACGCAATCGCTTCTGGTGATAAGGATGCCGCTTCAGCCGCTGTAAAAGCAGCGATGCCTGAAATGCAGCGCGGTGTTACAAAGGGTATCTTCCATAAGAACACCGTAGCACGCAAGCTATCCCGCCTTACAGCAGGTGTTAAGAAGCTCGCTTAAGCAAGTCTTCTTTTAAGTTTGATTTGAAAACGGCTGGCGGCCGATAGGCTGTCAGGCGTTTTTTTTATGCCCGAATGTAAATCGTTGATATTAATCTGGCACAAATCGATTTCAGCTCTTCGCAAATTGCGAAGTTTCGGGTAAGTGTTTGAAAAAATTTGGCAAATTCTAATGTTCTTGAAAAGAGGCTTAAAAAAAAGTGATGTTCTCTTTTCGGACATGTTGCGGTTTCCTCGGGCTTTTATACAATTAGGGGCGATTCTAGGGGAATCCACTTAGGCGCGTAAGCGTGAGGGTGACTTGCGGCCTTGTCGAGATGAAATATCTCGAACACAACGAATAATAAAAAGCCTCCGTCGTCGATCGAGGGACATAGTAAAGTAAAGGCTTGCCAAAATGGCATGCTGTCAGCTCTTTGCTGTTGAAGGCGCTGGGAATCATAAAAGGCTTCGGAGGGACCGTGGATTTGGGGAATTTTGATCAAAATGACTATGTTCAGGCATGGGAAGAGATTCGCACTCGCTTGAAAGGACGTTTTGGTGACTCCACATTCCAGTCTTGGCTCGATCCCGTCCGCCTTGTCGGCGTTGATGGGGCTAAGATTCGTTTATCTGTAGAGAGTCGTTTCGCAAGAGATTGGATTCAATCCAACTATTTGCAAGCAATCCGTCAGTTTTGGACAGAAGGCGATTTTGGCGTCGAAGAAGTGGCGATTGAAGTTGCCACAAGCCAAGGCCCTGATCTGCGTATTGTAAATCACCCTGTATCCTCCCAGCAAAACCCAAGTGGTAGGGTCGAAAGCCGTAGTGCTAGTTTCCGTGAACGCCCCGCCATATCCAATGACTATGATTTGGACCAGATTTCGGCGGGTTTGGATAGTAAGCTCACGTTTGATTCTTTTGTTACTGGTACGCCAAACGAGCTGGCTTATGCTGCAGCACGCAGGGTTGCAGAAAATGAAGAAGTGGCCTTCAATCCGCTCTTCCTTTACGGTGGCGTCGGCTTGGGTAAAACTCATCTGATGCACGCTATTGCTTGGCACATCCGTACGCGTCAACCGCATCGAAAAGTTGTCTATCTTTCAGCCGAAAAATTTATGTATTTGTTTGTGCGCTCACTGCGTCACAACACTGCTATGGATTTCAAGGAAACCTTCCGCTCCGTTGACGTTTTGATGATCGATGACATCCAGTTTATCGGTGGTCGCGAAGCCACACAGGAAGAATTCTTCCATACTTTCAATGATTTGGCGAACCAGAAGCGACAAATCATTGTTTCTGCAGACAGAAGCCCTTCCGATTTGGAGAAACTTGAGGAAAGACTGCGCTCACGTCTTGGATGGGGTTTGGTGGCTGATATTCATCCAACAAACTATGAGCTGCGCTTAGGTATTCTTCAAAACAAGGTGGAGCAGCTTGCGGTCAGTATACCAGAGAATGTTTTGGAATTCTTAGCACAGCGCATAACGTCGAACGTTCGTGAGCTTGAGGGCGCTTTAAACCGCTTGGCCGCTCATGCGACTTTAATTGGGCGCACGATTACGTTGGATAGCGTTACCGATGTTCTTCATGATTTACTCCGTGCGAGTGATCGTAAGGTTACAATCGATGAAATTCAGAGAAAAGTAGCCGCGCACTACAATGTGAAATTTGCAGAAATGTCCTCTGCCCGGCGCGCAAGAGCCGTTGCCCGGCCACGACAGGTCGCTATGTATTTGGCCAAACAGCTGACATCGCGCTCTTTGCCGGAGATTGGCCGTAAGTTCGGTGGTCGCGATCACACAACCGTCATGCATGCCGTGAAAAAGATCGAAGAGCTGAAGCTGATTGATGCTGCATTCGCAGATGACGTCGAACTGCTGAGACGTATTCTCGAAAGCTAATCGAAATCGCATTCTAATTTCGTCTAACATGTTATATTTTCTGGGAATTTCCGGAGTCTCTTGCTATAAAGTCGCGAGCAAGATGAACTTGTACTTTCAGAGGCTTAGCCTCTGGATTCATCACGGGTAATTCGCTCTCAAGCACGTCTGTTTTTGGTCGTTGGAGTTTGAGGGCTGTCGAAAATTAGGGCAAGAAAAAGAGCATGGATGTCACGTTAGAGCGCGCTGCCTTGTTAAAGGCGCTGGGTCACGTTCAAAGTGTTGTTGAACGTAGGAACACTATTCCCATTCTATCAAATGTTTTGATTGAAGCTGGCGAGAATGGTGTGTCATTGACCGCCACAGACATGGACCTCACAGTCGTGGAAACGCTGGCTTGCATGGTGTTGTCTGGCGGTGCCGTGACGGCACCAGCACACACATTCTATGACATTGTTCGCAAGCTCCCCGATGGCACTCAAGTGGCTTTGACCACGGATGTGGAAACGGGGCACTTGGCGATTAAGTCGGGACGCTCTCATTTTAATTTGCCAACTTTGCCAAAAGAAGACTTTCCAGCACCAGGCGCCGAAGAGCTGCCGGTTAACTTCGAAATTGGAGCTGGTGATTTCCGCTCGATGATCGACAAGACGCGCTTTGCGATTTCTACTGAAGAAACACGCTATTATTTGAACGGCATTTACATGCATCCGAAGGATGATGGCGATAATGGTCCGGTTATACGTGCTGTTGCGACGGACGGGCATCGGTTGGCACGCGTCGAGGTTCCCATGCCTGACGGTGCTGCATCGATGCCGGGCGTGATCGTTCCAAGGAAAGCCGTGGCTGAAGTTCGCAAGCTGCTCGACAGCGCTGGCGATGATCCAATTGCTGTGTCGCTTTCGGAAAGTAAAGTCCGTGTCTCAGTGGACGGCGTTGTGCTGACGTCGAAGCTGATCGATGGCACTTTCCCAGACTATGAACGTGTTGTTCCTGCGAACAACGACAAGGAGCTTGATATCGAGTGTTCTTCTTTCTCTGAGGCGGTTGACCGTGTTTCGACGATTTCCTCTGAAAAAAGCAGGGCCGTTAAGATGTCGGTCCAGGATGGCCAGATCACTTTGAGTGCGAATAGCCCTGATTATGGTATGGCCAGTGAAGAGCTAGAAGTCGATTACTCAGGCGAGACGATCGATATTGGTTTCAACGCACGTTACCTCCTCGACATAGCGCAACAGATAGAGGGCGAACAAGCTCGCTTCCTCATGTCTGATGGGGCTTCTCCTACAGTGATTTTGGATCTAAGTGACCAGGCAGCGCTGTACGTTTTGATGCCGATGAGAGTGTAGGTTCGGCAAATAGGTGACTTTAGCGCTCGCAAAAACAGAAGACGAGTATGTGGATGTCCAAGCCGAATGTCGGTTGTGGATTTCACGGCTGTCTTTGACAGAGTTCAGATCTTACGCCTCGCTTGAAAAGTCCTTCGATGGTCGCCCGGTTATCCTAACCGGTGAAAACGGTGCCGGTAAAACGAATGTGTTGGAAGCCGTGTCCTTTTTGAACCCTGGCAAGGGAATGCGCAAAGCTTCGTTAAGCGATGTTAGGCGTAAGGGGTTGAACGAGAATCCTTATTTTTCTGGTTGGGCCGTGTCAGCTGACTTGTCCACTGCTTGGGGGATGAGAAAACTTGGGACTGGTTTCACAGATGAAAACGGCGGGGAGAAACGCCAGCTCAAGCTGGACGGAGAACCGGCCAAGTCTCAGAAAGCATTTGCGGAAGTGATGCCTGTCATTTGGCTCACCCCAGCGATGGATGGATTGTTCCGCGAAGGCACAACGGCGCGGCGGCAGTTTTTTGATCAACTGGTGTCGGCTTTTTGCCCGGGGCATAGTAGTGAACTTGCTGCCTATAATCAGTCGATGAGTGAACGCCAGCGCATCATGAAAGAAGCTAACTTTCGTGGCACGCAGCCTGACGCTTTCTGGCTCTCCAGCCTTGAAGAATCAATGGCCCGACATGCAGTGATCATTGCCTCCAATCGCAGGTTTATGATTGATCAGCTAAATTCAGCCTGTGAGCTCAGCGTTGGAAGTTTCCCAGCAGCCGAGCTTTCACTCGTTGGAGCCTTAGAGCAGGCTGTGGGGCTTATGCCCGCTTTGGAAATTGAAGACCGTTTCGCCAAAGAACTGGAGTTCAATCGCGGATTGGATCAGCAGAGCGGGCGTTGTACGCTTGGTACTCATAGAACCGATTTTATCGTCCACCATCGTGGCAAAAACCTGCACGCATCGGATTGTTCAACAGGCGAGCAAAAGTCTTTGCTGCTTTCTATCGTTTTGGCCCATGCAAGATTGGTGATCAAAACGCGTGAACAAACGCCCGTACTACTGCTTGATGAAGTCGTTGCTCATCTGGATGAAAAGAAACGAGCCGACCTTTTTGAAGAGATTGTTGCCCTTAATGTTCAGGCTTGGATGACCGGAACGGATAAAGAGCAATTCACGGCGCTGGAAACAGGCCTGGCACAGAAATTTGACGTCTCTAGTCAACAACTCCATCCCTATCAAGGTTGATGAAAACATGAGTGAAGAAAATCAAGAAAACGCCGAATACGGTGCAGATCAGATCAAGGTTCTGAAAGGCCTGGATGCGGTTCGCAAACGCCCAGGCATGTACATTGGTGACACGGATGACGGCTCTGGTCTGCACCACATGGTGTATGAGGTCGTGGACAATGCGATCGATGAGGCGCTGGCTGGTCACTGTGATCTGGCTGAAGTTATCATCAATGGAGATAACTCTGTAACGGTCCGCGATAATGGCCGTGGCATTCCGGTTGATATGCATACCGAGGAGGGCGTTTCAGCTGCTGAAGTGATCATGACACAGCTGCATGCGGGCGGTAAGTTCGACCAAAATTCCTATAAAGTTTCTGGTGGATTGCACGGTGTTGGTGTTTCAGTTGTAAATGCCTTGTCAGAGAGGCTTGAACTGCGTGTTTGGCGACAAGGCAAAGAACACTTCATGGCTTTTGCACATGGTGAACCAATTGGTTCGCTCGAAGTTGTTGGTGACGCTGGAGACAAGACAGGAACCGAAGTTACGTTCTTGCCATCAACGGAAACGTTCACAAATACTGACTTCGTGTTCGCAACGCTGGAACATCGCTTGCGCGAGTTGGCTTTTTTGAACTCGGGCGTTCACATCCAGCTTTCTGATTTGCGCGGTGCCGAGCCACATGTGTTGGATTTGCATTATGAAGGTGGTTTGAGTGAGTTTGTTCGCTACATTGACCGCAACAAGAATGCGTTGATTGAAGAACCAATCCTTTTCATTGGCGAGCGAGATGGCATTACCGCTGAGATCGCGATGGAATGGAACGATTCCTACCACGAAACCATGCTGTGCTTCACGAACAACATCCCACAGCGGGATGGCGGCACTCACTTGGCTGGATTCCGTGGCGCGCTGACCCGTCAAATGAATAACTATGCCAACGAAAGTGGCATGGCGAAGAAAGAAAAAGTCACGCTTTCTGGTGATGACATGAGAGAGGGTATGACTTGTGTCCTTTCTGTGAAGGTTCCAGATCCCAAGTTCTCATCGCAAACAAAAGACAAGCTGGTTTCTTCCGAAGTAAGGCCCATTGTTGAATCGGTTGTTGGCGACAAGCTCGGCCAGTGGTTGGAAGAACATCCTGCAGAAGCCAAGAAGCTTATTTCGAAAGTAATTGAGGCGGCAGCGGCAAGAGAAGCCGCGCGCAAAGCTCGCGAATTGACCAGACGCAAAGGCGCGTTGGATATCTCCTCGCTGCCTGGGAAACTTGCTGATTGCCAAGAAAGATCGCCAGCGCTTTCAGAACTGTTCATAGTGGAGGGCGATTCCGCCGGTGGCTCTGCGAAACAGGGACGGGATCGTAAATACCAAGCGATTTTACCTTTGAGAGGTAAAATTCTAAACGTTGAACGCGCTCGTTTTGACAAGATGCTCGGCAGTGCTGAAATTGGCACGCTGATCGCTGCACTCGGTACAAGCATTGGCCGTGAAGAGTTCGATATTGAAAAGCTGCGCTATCACAAGATCATCATCATGACGGATGCGGACGTTGACGGTGCCCATATCAGAACACTGTTGCTGACCTTCTTCTTCCGTCAAATGCCTGAACTGATTGAACGTGGTTATCTCTATATTGCACAACCCCCCTTGTTTCGAATAAAGAAAGGCAATTCTGAGACTTACCTCAAAGATGAGAAAGCTCTCGATGCTCATTTGATTCAAGAAGGTATTAAGGACGCGGTACTAACTTTGGCCGACGGTAGCCAAGTAGCCGGTGCTGATTTGAGGGACCAGGTAACTCAAGCTGCCCAAATTAAGACAGCGATCAAAACACTTTCCCGCAAGAAGGGGCGTCCTGAAATTGTTGAACAGGCCGGTATTGCTGGTGTTTTCCGTCCCAACATTTTCACTGACCCCGTTGCCGCGAACAGAGTTGCGACTAACGCCGCAGAGCGACTGGACCGTATTGCAGCTGAGTATGAAAAAGGTTGGCAAGGCCGTGCCGAGGTCTCTAACCAAGCTGGTGGCAATGCTTTTATATTCACCCGCACACTTCGCGGCGTTCTGCAACGCTATGATATCGATCAAGGGCAGTTGGGTTCTGCGGACGGACGCAGTGTCCAAAGCATGGAAGAAGAACTCGCCAGACTTTACGGCGAAACCGCTACCCTGCAATTGAAGGACAAGTCCAACCAGATTTATGGGCCACTTTCACTCGCTGAGGCCGTGATGGATCAGGGCCGTAAAGGGCAGTCGATCAACCGATACAAAGGTTTGGGTGAAATGAACCCTGAGCAGTTGTGGGAAACCACGTTGGATTCTAATGTTCGTTCATTGCTACAGGTTCGTGTGAATCAAGCGGAAGAAGCAGAAAATGTCTTTAGTACGCTAATGGGTGATGTTGTTGAGCCACGTCGTGAGTTCATTCAAGCCAATGCGCTTGAGGTTTCAAACCTCGACGTCTAGATTTGATTCTTGCCGGATCCTCACTCTAGCGGAGCAGCGAGAACCAGTACCCAAAAGTGCCCGAGGTCATTTTGACTTTTCCTTGGGCGGCTGACGTAGGCTGCTCCAAACTCAGTCGCCTGTTTGGTGAAAAGGTTCCTGTTATGGCCAGGGCTGTTGATCCAGTCAACGAGCGTTTCCTGGGCTGTTTCACGGCCTGCTGCCAGATTTTCGGCGACAAAAGACCAAGAGTATCCTTGAGCGCTTACGCGGTCAGAAACTGAATCGCCATTCAATGAGGAATGGTTCAAGGCGTTTTCCGCCATTTGCTCTTTGGCGTGAAGGTATGCTGCTCTGGCAAGTCTAACGTTCTCTGACAATTTGGGAAGGCCACGTTTAGTGCGTTCTCGGTTAATAGCAGGTAGAAGGGTCTGAACTTGGTGAGATGAGGGAGAGACAACCGGCTTGGCGACTTCGTTGACTGCTTTTGTTTCTGAGCAAGAGATAAGCCCAACTGAACAAAACAATAGTATAAGTGTAATTGCTGCTTTCATTTCGTCTTGTTAAGCCGTGCTTCGGACCATTTTAAGGCAAAGAAAAGGCCCCCGAAGAGGCCTTTTGAGTTTGGACTAAATGGGCGGCGTTGTTCTTGCTGTTATCACGTGCCCCAAGAGGCACGCACCCTGACTATCTCGTTAATGGCTTCAACACGTTTTTCTGCCGGACAGCGCTTGCCCTCTTCATTGCCTTCGCCAACAGTGATGTTTCTCAATTCTTTCTTCTTGCGCGCTTCTTCCGCAGCGAGATATTTTTCTTCTCTGAGCTGGGCGATTGATTTGTCTCTGGTTTGGGTGAAACGGCCTTTCTTAGGGGAGCGGCGTTTGCCGGTAAACATTTGAACGATTGGATCGTCACCGCCAAGCTTGGTACTTCGGCCGCCACTGACATCGCCCTCGACTTTGCCGTTCTCTTCAAGGTCAGCTAAGGACGCATTGTAGGAAGCCGTATAGAACTCCTGGACTTCAGCCAGCTGGGGTTCTGTTTTTCCAAGCTGGCGGTAATGTTCAATCAAAGCCTGGTCATAGTCGCCTTTGTCGACTTCGCAGTACTCGGCAACGGCGGCAACTTTTCCAGCTTCTGAAACTTTGGTAACTTCTTCTTCCGTCAAACCTCCGGCATTTGGCCCGGTTTGTTGACAGGCGGCAAGCAATAAAAAGGCAGCGCCGACGATTGAGAATTGAATTTTGATCATAGCTTTAACAAATAGAATTAAATATGGGCCTAATTTAAGTCGATGTTTTTCATCCCGCAAGTCAATTTGCAAAATGGGAATTATTTCGTGGATTCATACGCTTAGAACAAGAGTCGTTCCTGTCTCTTGAAGTAATGAGAGGTCTAAAATGATTCGATTCTACAATAGAATCCTAATCACCTGATGCTGAGTACTTAATCATTTCTTGACGAATAGTGGTCGGCATTCTCAATAAAGCGTGCTTCGCGTGGACGTAGAGAATCGGGGATAGATTGGTCGTACCAGGTGACATACCGAGCATCCCACTTCGCTTTAGAGAACATCAAAACTTCATGCCACAAGCTGTCTTCGGATAGGTGATTCGCGAATTCATTAGAGCCCTTCACATCTACAATTTCCACAACAGTTCCCGGAAGGCTCGCATCAAAGGAAGAGTACAATATTACTTCCGTCTGCTCTTTTACATCGTCTGAAAGGTATAGTTTCACACCACAGTCTAGAATTTCTTCCTTTTGTTTTATGTTCTTTTGTTCTCGATTGCTCTCTAGCCAGGAAGGAAAGATGTAGGATTTTCCACCCTCAGGTTTGACCGGAACGAAACTTTTGTAGAAGGAATGGGCAATAAAGTTTGGAGCGGAAACACCCCATTTTAAGATCTTCCTTCCTTTGCTTTCAGACAGGTTTTGTAAATGCTGAAACAACGCCTTTCCATGTCCTTGACGTCGATGAGAAGGGGAAACCACCAGATCCAAAAGGTCGACTGAGGGAAGCAATCCTTTTGCTTCGTCAAGATACAGGGAACGGCAGGAAAAACTCAACGCAACCAGTTTGCTGTTTTCAAACCGACCATGAGCGCGAAGAAAACATTGAGCCTTGGCGAGTTGCTCACAAAGGCGACTAGAGTGAATCGTTACATTCTCTTCTAGAGCAAATTCGGCCAACAGGCCAATGATGCCTGGATGATTGAGGCTAATAGGCTCTGTGCCGATGCATTCATCTTGAGTGCTGAGTGGCGATGATGAAATTTTCACAAAATTATCTTGATGCTGCCACTTATTGAGGATTTAAGGACTCTAGAATTTTTCTGATCTCATTTTAAGCATTTTATTCTCATGGCAAAAGCCAACAAGTCTTCAAAGAAAAAAACGCCGAACAAAAAGCCCCCTCAAAAGTCGTTGTTTAGGCGCCTGATGGGTCTTGCCCTTATGACGGGGCTTTGGGCAGCCATTGTTGGCTTCGCTGTTTTGGGGTTGATTTGGGTGACGTTGCCGCCGATTGAAGGCGTTGATGCCATCACACGTAAGCCATCGGCAACCATCTATGCCAGAGATGGATCCGTCTTGGCAACCTATGGAGAGTTGTACGGTAGTTCCGTGACTGTTGATGATTTGCCCGACCATCTAGTCAAAGCAGTTTTGGCCACTGAGGATCGCAAGTTTTATTATCACTTCGGTGTTGATCCCTTCGGCATCGCGCGCGCAATGGTAGTGAATGTGAAGGCTGGCCGCGTGGTTCAAGGTGGATCAACGATTACGCAGCAGTTGGCAAAAGTCCTCTTCCTAACGCCGAAGCGCAGTCTGCTCAGGAAAGTGCGAGAATTGGTTTTGGCATTACAGTTGGAAGCAAAGTTCACCAAGGACCAAATCCTATCTCTCTATCTCAATCGCGTTTATCTGGGTGCAGGTACATATGGCGTAGAGGCAGCGGCACAGCGCTACTTTGGTCGCTCTGCCCGCCAGGTAGGCCTTTATGAATCGGCCGTTCTGGCTGGTTTATTGAGAGCGCCGTCCCGGTATAATCCCGCTAATTCACAAACAAGGGCCGATGCGCGCGCCAAAACCGTTGTCATGGCAATGTTGGACGCTGGCTTCATCACCGAACAGGAGGCGATTGCTGCAAAATTGCAGTCTGTCAAAGATTTGCCCCGCGGCACGCGAGGAAGCAGTCGAGGCAAAGCCCTACATTTCGCCGACTGGGTCATGGGGCAAACGCAAGATTTTGTTGGACGACCATCAGAAGATCTTCACATCTTCACGTCTCTTGATCCTAATCTGCAGTTAAGAGTTGGTTCGGCGATTGATCAAGTACTTGCTAAAAACCGAAAAGCTAAGAACGTCAGCGAAGCGGCTATGGTTATCCTGGATCTAGACGGTGCTGTTTTGGCGATGAGGGGCGGACGTGGCTACCGTTCCAGTCAGTTTAATCGGGTGACTCAGGCTTTGCGTCAACCTGGTTCCGCCTTCAAAACTTTTGCTTATCTCGCTGCTTTTGAAAATGGATGGACAGCCGATAGCCAGATCAATGATCGTTCTGTGTCAGTTAAGGGTTGGACACCGAGAAATTTTTCCAATCGTTTCTATGGCACGGTGACATTACGTGAAGCTTTTGCTCGTTCGATAAACACTGCTGCGGTTCGCTTGTCTGAAACTGTGGGGCGACGCAAGGTCATTACGGCGGCACAAAAACTGGGGATCACTAGCCCACTTTCTGCGGCTGCTTCTCTTCCCCTAGGAACCGAAGAAGTCACGTTGCTCGAATTGACGGGAGCCTATGTGCCTTTTGCTAACGGAGGCAAAGGAGTATGGCCTTACGCGATTGAACGAATTGAAAACCAGTCAGGCACCATCATGTTTGAAAGACGTGGTGGTGGGCCAGGGCAAGTTGTCTCTCCATCGGCTGTACAACAAATGCAATCATTGTTGCGGGCTGTTGTGGTTTGGGGAACCGGTAAGAAAGCCAACACCAGCCAAAGTGCCGGTGGTAAAACCGGAACTTCTCAGGATTATAGAGATGCGGTTTTTGTCGGCTACAATGGTGCTTTGACAGCAGGTGTCTGGATGGGTAACGATGATGGTTCGCCGACCAAGAAGGTTACAGGCGGATCATTGCCAGCCGAAATTTGGCGTCAAGTTATGATGAATGCGCCGACGGTTGAGCGCCTGGATGCGATTTACTAAGTCGAGCTTTGTTGAGGTTTAAGATGGAAACAAATACCGAAAATTTCACACCTGGTGATGTTTATGGCCGTAGCCTTAAAGGGTTCGGCGTCAATCTGTTGGTTAAGGACGTCTTGAAGTCGATTGAATTCCAGGTGAATGTATTGGGCGCCGAAGCGATCTTCGGAAACGAGGACTTTGCGGTTATGCGATATCAGGAGCAAACCTGGATGCTCCATGCCGATCACACTTACCACTCAAATCCTTTGCCATCCTTGGTGTCTTCAGATCAAGCACGTGGAGCGGGGATAGAGTTGCGTCTCTACGACGTCGATCCTGCGCAGGCCGCGGCAAAAGCACCTGAGTATGGGGGCGGGGTTTTACAGAAACCGACTGACAAGCCCCATGGTTTGCATGAAGCCTATCTCTTTGATGCCGATGGCTATGTTTGGGTGCCCTCTATCCATATAGTAGCTTAGTCTCTGCCGTAGGAAAACAGACGCCGTCCCTCATTTTTAAGCCAGCGCTGCGCTTCTTCTCTGTCAGTGTTCGGCTCCAACAAGCTGTCAGTAAGGCGCCAGAAGTTCGGCCCATGGTTCATCTCTTTAAGATGGGCAACTTCGTGAGCTGCCATATAGTCGAGTACAGTGGGTGGAGCTAAAATCAACCGCCAGCTGTAGGACAATGTCTTGTTGGATGAACAAGACCCCCAGCGGGTTTTCTGGTCACGAATGGTGATTTGTTTGATCGTCAGTCCCAATTTATGAGCTTTGGCAACTGAACGAGCCGAAAGGTCTGCTTTGGCTTGTTTCTTCAGCCAATCAAGCAACCGCCTTGGCAGGTGTTCAATCTGGCCGTGAACCTGGATTTCAGCGTCTTGTGAGTTGAAAGAAACAAGACCACGCCCTGGCGAATGGACAACACGACATGGGCGTCCCTTAAAAGGCAATATCATGCCATTTTCAAAAGGGTGACCATCTTCAAGGCGACTGAGTTTGCCAAGAATCCAGGACTGTTGTTTCTTGATGAATTCCATGCCCTTAGCAGGGCTAATTGACTTTGGGATCGTCAGATGAATGCCACCGCCGTGATGATCGATCTTGATCTGGATACGCCGCGCGCGCGAGGACAGTTTGATTGCGACGGTTCGTTCAACGCCGTCATGAAAGACAAAGGCTTCCTCAATGAGCTGCTCTTTCGCCACCTTGTTCTTTTTCCCAGTCTAGTAGAATCTTCTTGCGTCCAAGGCCCCAACGATAACCACCGTAAGCACCGTCGCTTCTTATGACACGGTGACAGGGAATTACCAGCGCAACTTTGTTAGAAGCACAAGCCCGTGCGACAGCGCGTTGACCAGCCGGCAGATCCAGGCGTTCAGCCATTTCAGCGTAAGAACGGGTCTGGCCTGGCGGGATTGCTAGCAACTCCAACCAAACACGACGTTGGAACGCTGTTGCTTGCACATCCAGCGGCAAGTCTGGGTGGGGCGCCTTGCCTTCCAGGTATTCTATGACATCCGCCAAAGCTAACCCCAGCGATTCCTGATCTTGTGAAATGCTTTTCGCTTTGGGAAACTCGGAGTTTAGACTGCTTAACAAAAATTTATCGTCTTCATCGATCGCGAGAAAGCAGAGCCCTCGGTCGGTAGCAGCAATCAACAGACTGCCAAGGTTACAATCGGTGATCGCATACAAGATAGAGAGGCCAGCGCCCCCTTTTTTGTAGGATGCGGGTGTCATTCCGAGAGCCGTCTGGGCTTGTTCATACAACCTTGAAGAAGATCCAAAACCAGCATCAAAAGAGGCACCAGAAATGTCGTCACCAGACCTCACGGCACCGCGGAAGAGTTCTAATTTCTTAGCCGTAATGTACTCTCTGGGGCTGATACCGATGGTTTCTTTAAATTGGCGCTGAAACTGCCACGGGCTTAAACCGAGTTGGTCAGCAAGCGGCAGCAGCCGAAGGGCGGGCCAATCCTGATCTTCGATGGCTTGCTCTATCAAAGCGCAGGCTTTGGACATGAGAGGGCTGGCTGGTTTGTTTTGACCCATGGTGTTTCTCGACTGAAGTGTTCATGTGGTGAGCGTAAAGTGCGCCAATTTTGCTTATCTCTCTATCCGAATTTTGCAACGGCACGAAAACTTCGGTCGTTTAAGCGCCTTTTCTCAGCAAAGCATTGGGTGACAAGTTGAGGTGACACAAGCGCCAGCCTTCTTTTTCCTCTCCGTCGATGTCTTTGTAATGGAAGTGATCGAGGCGGGTGACCGACCAATTCTCAATCGAGAGAGTGAGAGCCTGAGCTGGAGACAGTTCGAGAGCGGTTGCGACAGCGGCTCTGATAGAGCCACCGTGAGCAACGCATATGATGTCCCTGCCTTTATGCTCCTTCGTGAGTTCCTTTTTCTTTTGGCTGGTACGATTGTAAACATCCATCCAGCTTTCTCCATTTGGCGCACTGACTTCAGCCGGAGCCAGCCAAAAGGCAGTGCTCTTTCCAACTTTATGGAGCTCTGACCAGGTCAATCCTTCCCAATCACCGAAGTTCTGCTCAGCAAACTCAGGGATTTCTTTGCGATTCCAACAAGGAACACCCGCGGCAATTATGGCATCTGCAGTTTGCCGGGTTCTCTGAAAATTTGACGTAATCCATTGTGCTTTACGCGGGAGAACCTGGGCCAATGTTTCGAAACTATGGTTGTCGGTAACGTTTGCGTCCAAGTCTCTGGATTGACCATAGATCGTTTTTTCTGGGTTTATGACAGGGGCATGTCTGACCCACCACCATCTTGTTGTTTTTCCCATGATTTCAGGAGCCCAAATAAGAAGTAAAAAGTGCCAGTAAGGCGATCTCAATAATCTGTTGTAAGGCACCAAGTGTGTCACCAGTATGGCCACCTACTTGACGTTGGGAAATCCATGCCCAAATCGTTAAAACAACAAAGCAGAGAACGCTCGCCCAGAGTGCTGGACCAAAGCCGAGGCTTATCCAAATGAACAACAGGCTAAGCCCTAAACCTAAGCCGGCGTTGCTCACAGTTACCTTACCCGCTTTCGAGGCTACTCCCGAAGTTTTGGCCGGAGCAGTGTAAGCCATGAGAACAGGCATTGATGAGCGCGAAAGAGAGTGAACAGCAACCACTATGAGAGCGAGTGGAAGCAAATCTCCCTCCATCAAGGGAGCTAAAAGAGCGACCTTCAGCAGAGCCCCCAAAACCAAAGCCAAGACGCCATAAGTGCCGATACGGCTGTCTTTCATGATCTCTAATTTGCGTTCACGGTTATGTCCGCCGCCAAATCCGTCACAGCAATCTGCTAGGCCATCTTCATGCAGTGCGCCAGTCACGAGGGCTGTGAATGCAACCACCAGAACGGCACTTGTTAGTTCAGTCAACCCCAGCACCTGGAGGAGCCAAACGAAGCCAGCAACTAACGCACCTATCAATGCACCAACAATTGCAAAACAATAAGCACTGTCAGCTAAGCTCTGATCAAGTTGCCGTCGAATGATGGGGAGGGGCAGTCTCGTCAAAAAGGTAACGGCGAGATAGAGGTGCGTGAGAAATTTAAGGAGAAACATTTTGATCGCAGACGTTAAATTCTGATTGCTTAGGGCAAAAGAACCTGCTTTTTACGCCCAAACATCAGAGGCTTATAAAGCTCTCGAAGAATCGACGCAACCACCTCAGCCAAGGGAATACGAAGTGTCTACTGCTGCCTCACTCGCTTCATTTGATGAAATCCGCAAACTTTTCCCGCAATTGCCAGGCCCGGACCTGGAAGCAGCAACGGCAACAGCAGAACGTGAAGTTCAGTTGACGAAACCTGCTGGTTCGTTGGGGCGCCTTGAGGAGCTCGTTTCTTGGTTGGCAACTTGGCAGGGAAAGCACCCACCAGCGATAGAACATCCAAGGACTGCCGTTTTTGCGGGCAACCACGGTGTCGCGGCGCGTGGCGTTTCAGCCTTTCCGGCAGAAGTTACCAAGCAGATGGTTGCAAACTTTCTTCATGGTGGTGCCGCTGTTAATCAACTCTGCGGGTTTGCCGATGCTGATTTGAAGGTTTACGAACTGGATCTGGACAACCCGACGGACGACTTCACTGCTGGTCCGGCCATGTCCGAGGAGGACTGTGTCAAAGCCATGGCTTACGGCATGACAGCGGTTGAACCCGGTGTTGATCTACTTTGCTTGGGCGAAATGGGAATTGCCAATACGACGTCGGCGGCAGCGATTTCGGCTCTGCTTTTTGCTGGAACTGGCGACGATTGGGCTGGCCCTGGTACAGGTGTAGAAGGCGAGGCGCTGGCGAACAAAAAAGCGGTCATTGATGAAGCGATTGCCTTGCACGCCGAGGCCAAATCCGACGGCTTAGAAGTCTTGCGCCGTGTTGGAGGTATGGAGTTAGCAGCAATTGTTGGTGCTATTCTTGCTGCTCGTATGGCAAGGGTGCCGGTTGTTCTTGATGGGTTTATCTGCACGGCCGCGGCAGCAGCGCTAGAGGCCAGCTGCAAAGGAGCATTGGATCACTGCATTGTAGCGCATAGTTCGGCAGAGCCCGGACATAAAGCACTGGTTGAGAAACTTGGTAAAGAACCTTTGTTCGATTTTGGCATGAGGTTGGGTGAAGCCTCGGGCGCTTCTTTGGCGGTACCAATCCTAAAGGCGGCAGTTGCGTGCCATTCTGGGATGGCTACTTTTGCTGAAGCGGGGGTCGCGGGTAAGTCTGGCTGATCCTTTCCAAGCAACAAGAAGTTTTCATGACGATTTGATGACCTCGTTGAAAATGGATGCTAACCTGATCGCTCAACAAGTGATTTAGGGCAGACTATGGATATCACCAGTGCTAATCCTTTGGGTCGATTGAGTGTTGCCGCAGCTCATGGGCGCATCAACCTCAGGACGCTGGTCCTTATTCGGTGGATTGCTGTATTCGGGCAAGCAGCAACTATTCTCCTGGTCCATTTCTGGATCGGATTTGAGCTACCTCTGTTTTCTACATTGCTAGCTGTTGCTGCGTCAGCGTTCGTTAACTTGGTTGCCTGGCGCCTGACCATTCGTCGTGAAGGGCAACAGGGAAGCTGGCTGCAAGAGAATGACGCTGCTCTCTTCCTGGGGTTTGACATCATCCAGTTGGCTGTTCTTTTCTGGTTAACTGGCGGATTGACCAACCCGTTTTGCGTCTTAATTTTGGCTCCGGTAACAGTGTCTGCCTCCATTCTCTCCCGACGCAGTACCACCGTTCTTTCTGCCGTTGCTCTCTTCGTTGTTGGGGTTTTGATTTATGACCACAAGCCCTTACCTTGGGGTGAAGGCAATTTAGAACTTCCCTTTGTTTATCTGGTAGGAATCGGTTCTGCGCTTGCTATTTCCATCTTGTTTATTGCCTCTTATGTGGCCAGCTTAGCTGCGGAGGCGAGAGATGTTTCCGATGCTCTCACCTCGGCAGAATTGGCGCTAGAAAGAGAGCAAAAATTGTCGGCGGTAGGGGGACTAGCGGCGGCGGCGGCCCACGAGTTGGGCACACCCCTCGGGACGATTGTTTTGGTGGCAAAGGAGCTTGCAGCTGACTTGCCGAGAGATTCTCGTATGTTGGAAGATGCCAATTTGCTGGTGTCTGAAAGCTTGAGATGTAAAGAAATTCTTACAAGCCTGACAGCTGATCCCAAGGGAGATGAAGGGGAGGCCTTTAATTGGATCTCCATTGAAGCTTTGGTTCAGCTGTCCTCAAAAAACTACCGCCATAGTGATGTTGATATATTGACCGATTTTGCACCGTTTGAAGACGAAGACATGAGCAAACAACCATTGATGCCGCGCAGTCCTGAGATCATTCACGGCCTCGGTAACATAATTCAAAATGCCATACAATTTGCATCCTCAACTGTAACAATTGCTGGTGCCTGGAATGAAAACAAGATTGAAATCGAAATTGTGGACGATGGCCCAGGATTCGAAGCCTCGGTTTTGAATCGATTGGGTGATCCTTACGTTTCAACTGGCAGCCGAAATCGCAAACAAAAGCCTAAAAGCTCGATGGGATTAGGTGTTTTCATCGCCAAAACCATGTTGTCTCACACTGGCGCGGAAGTCGAATTCCTAAATAGCGAAGACACAGGTGCCATTGTGCGAGTCGTTTGGCCTAGAAGCGCCTTAACTCTAGACCAAAAGCGACAAGAAGCGTAATATGGGCGGAATGTCATATTTGATTTGAGACTCAGGCCTTATGAACCAGCCAATAGATGAGAAAAACCTGCTTATCGTAGACGATGATGATCGCTTCGGGGATCGTTTAGCTTTGGCTATGGAAAGGCGTGGTTTCAACGTTACGACAGCTCACTCCGTGGCAGAAGGTCGGGCAGCGATTCAGATGTCGATTCCTCGTTACGCCGTGATTGACTTGCGTTTGGGTGATGGCAGCGGCCTTGATGTTGTGAACGCCATTCGCCAGGTTTCTATGGCAACCAAAGTGGTGATTCTAACTGGTTATGGAAACATCGCAACGGCGGTTTCGGCTGTTAAACTTGGCGCTAATGACTATTTGCCAAAGCCTGCTGACGCTGACCAGATTGAAGCGGCCTTGATGGTGGAAGACAACTCACTACCACCGCCTCCTGAAAATCCGATGACGGCTGACCGTGTACGCTGGGAACACATCCAACGGGTGTTTGAGCAGTGTAACCGTAACGTTTCTGAAACAGCGCGCCGCTTGAGAATGCATCGCCGTACTTTGCAGCGTATTCTCAACAAGTACGCTCCAAGAAACTAAAGCCTTCGATCCAGCTTTAGTCCAATCGGGCTAGTCTTCGGGCAGCTGTTTGCGCGAAGAGCAGGGTGAGTGCTTTGCGTCTTGATGCGTGCATCTTTTCTGTTTCGGCTAACCTGATCACCGAAGCGCTAAATCCATCCGCGATGAGAAGTCCGCAAGTTTCAGGTATGCGGTCGATTGGGAAATCTTCATCCACCGCGAAATAGAAGCGATCACAATAGCCCTGGTATTCCTGCCATTTTTGATCTGAGGTGAAATCAGCCAAGCAGGACTTTACTTCCACAATGACCAGCTCTCCGTCTGAGTTGATGGCGGCAAGATCTGCTCGACGTTTGTTTGGCAGCGAAAATTCATTCAAGTAAACCCAGCCAGCTTCGTTAAAATGACGAGATAACCCACGAAGAACTGCTAAAGCAGCTGGGCTTAGTGCGGAACGATAAACTTTGCTTGTGGACGAGGCGTCGCCGACTTTCATTTGGGCCCTTTTTGAGTCTTGAGCAGCAACTCTATCGCAAGAAAAATGAAAGACAAGAGGGCCTTGCCCAAGCTTGGCCGCATTTTCTCACTAAATTAGAGTCATGAAAAAGAACTTGTTCCTTATTTTTGTCACGGCGACGACGCTCTTGAACCTTACATCTTTGAGCCAGGCGCATAATTGTACACGTGAGTACATTCCGGTTTGTGGACTTGTTCAGGTTCAGTGTTTCACGACACCTTGCCCACCTCTATGGATGGATTTCTCAAATGCCTGCTTAGCTAAGGCAGCAGGCTCTGTTGAGCAAAGACTCGGCAAATGTGGTGCTTTAGAAGGAACAGCCGGTACGGTGGGTAAGAAAACAACCTTGGCTCGCTCATATCCGGCTCGGGTCGAGCAGCTCTCTCTTTTGGTCGCGACATCGCAACCGCCGCAGTACATCCTTCGTGTAACGGGGCAATTGATGAATGGATGTGAGACGCTGGGGGAACCGGCTCAGCAAAAACTAGGCAATGATTTTATTGTCTCGTTGCCAGCTGGCGTGCCGATAGAGCGCGAAGGTATGATGTGTTCCATGGCCTTGCGACCGTTTGAAACCCAAATCAAGCTTGACGTGCCGCCAGAACAAGACATGTCAAAACCATTCTCGGTTATCGTCAATGGACGCCGGACCCAATTCGGAAAGTAAATCGGTAGCTAAACAGGGCTGTTTGCTGTGCTGACGCCAATCAACGCATCGACATTGACGAGTTCGGCCAACTTTTCTTCTGTCCAATCCTCTGTTCCCTGAGGGCGTTCAGGCAACACCATATAACGCATGTCTGCTGTGCTGTCGTGGACACGAACTTCCATGCTATCCGGTAATTCAGTACCAAATTCCTTGAGTACCGCGCGGGGTTCATTGACGGTTCTCTTGCGATAGTTCTTAGACTTGTACCATTCGGGAGATGGCCCCAACAATAAAACGGGGTAACAAGAGCAAAGTGTGCAAACGATGACGTTGTGAACATCGGGCGTATTCTCAACAACCAAGAGCTGGGCCGCACCGATATCGAAGCCCATTTCCTTTGCAGCGGATGGACCATTAGATAACAGCCGTGATTTGTAGTCTGGATCAGTCCAGGCACGCGCCACGATGGCGGCCCCGTTGCCGGGCGTTCTTTTACTCATTGCTGCGACTTGCTTAGTAACGTCGTCTGCAGTGAACAGGCCTTTTTCGATGAGAAGCTCGCGAAGGGCTTCAGATAGAACTTGCGCTTCTTCCGGCATACCTTCGTCGATTTCAATAGGACTGTGGTCGTGATGATCGTGAGGCATAGCTTAACTCCCTGCTGGTTCTAACCAGTGATCGTATATTTCGATCTCAATCGTATCGTGAGATGGGCCGGAATAGCTTGGCCACAAAGATTTCTGTTCAAATCGAACACGGTAAAGAGTTTGGGCGGGTAGGCCATCTTTACCGTAGGCTAGCTGTTCTGGGTTTGGGAACTTACCACAAATGCGCTCCACGATGCCTTCATGTCCACGGCAATAGATAGGCGTTCTTATGTGGCCGGAGGGGTTTCGAGTGTCTACTTTGACACGTTCACCCACGGTAAATCTGTGCTCACTCACAAACTGGCCTCCATACGCTCTCTGACTTGTTCAATACGCTGGTCTAATTCATTTTGCGTGATGTGACCTTTCTCAACCATAAGCGCCGCGATGGAGTAAGCCCATTTGCCGTAGTAACGTTCCTTGTCGTAACGATCTTCGCCCAGGGTTTCGATACCGCGGCGCAGCTCGTCAATTGTCATGACTTTGGCTTTGCTAGAGAGAAGCCTCAACATCGCGTCGACCCGTAACTCCCAGAGACTGTATTCGTAGTGAGTTTGATCAACCTCACCGCCTGGTTCACCGCCGATGTCATGATAGGATTTCATTTTCGCTTCTCTCAGCTATTGTCTTGTTAAAAGAATGCTCCATTTTGGAGCCAAAGCCAAGATAAAGCAGTTTCTGTTTTTATAGAATCACCATGAAAATAGAAACTGCTACAATATCAACTCGTTGCGCAGGCGTTTCGCTCTTCACCTGCTTCAGGTTATTCGCGAAACGCTTTAGATTTAAGGAAAATCCGTGTCTCATCCAAAGTTAAATAACATCAAGGTTTGCGCCTTCGACGCTTACGGTACTTTGTTCAATGTCCATTCCGCCGTCGCGCGGGGAGGGCAAGGTTTGGGAGATAAAGCACAAGCGGTGTCCGACACATGGCGGCTAAAACAATTGCAGTATACTTGGCTTCGCTCCCTCATGAAAAACCACGCTGATTTCTGGACGGTGACCAGTGATGGCTTGTCATTTGCGTTAGAGGCCCATGGTGTGGATGATCCAGAACTCCATGCTTCACTGATGAATCTTTATATGACACTTGATCCTTATGAGGATGTCATCCCTTGTCTAACTGGATTGAAGTCCCAAGGATTGCACACGGCTATTTTGTCCAATGGAAACAGAGCAATGTTAAATGCCGCAACGGACTCAGCGGGACTAACCGAGCTGCTCGATGCATCTCTGTCGATTGACGATGTTGGTATCTACAAGCCGGATCCAAAAGTTTATCAAATGGTAGGCGACAGGTTTGGCGTTTCTGCAAGCGAAGTGTGCTTCATGTCCACCAACGCCTGGGACGCCAGCGGTGCCGCAGACTTTGGTTTTAACGTTGTCTGGCTCAACCGTTTTGGTCAAATTCCTGAGAAACTGCCCGGCGAACTTGTTACTCAAATCACTTCATTAGACGAGTTAGCGGCTTTGCTCTAGTCGGCTTCAAAGCCTGCGGCCTTGTGGCTTCCGTCGCAGTACGGGCGGTTCTTGGAAGCGCCACAACGACAAAGGACGAGGCGGCTGCTGTGCGCACTGTCTTCTCCAGCGGAAAGAGTTACTGGGCCGATGACTACAAGAGGACCGTTTTTCTTTGTGGTGATGCTAAGCTCGCCTTCATCGGAAGCCGCGCCTTCCGACAGTTTATGCTCACCGAGACTACCAACGTCTTCAAATCCACATGATTTGTGCGCGCCATCACAGTAGGGTTTGTTCGTGGAAGCGCCACAACGGCAGAGATAAGCCGACGTCTTCTCTTCTGTCTCATCACCAACAGTGATGCTTAGGTTCCCTTTGACGGAGAAAGGGCCGTTTGGATTGATTTTGACAGTGTTAGACATCTTTTTTCCCTGCTTTAGCGCGCGTCAGCTGAGCGTTGCTGAATTCGGCTTCTCGCTTTAGTCTTAATTTTTTTAGGCTTTGCTGCCGTAGCGCGGTTCTTTTTCCGCCTTGGCGTCGTTCCAACCGTTGGTCGGACGATGGCTTTCTCATCGATTTCGACAACCAGGTTAGGCAAGTGAAACGCAAGCCCGGCTGGCTTTGTCTTGGGTGTATAGGCGGCAAAGACCATTTGATCCTGTACTGCTGTGAACTTGCCGTCGTCGATAACAACCAACGCCTTCACACCCTTGCGCTTAACGACGCGGCCAAATTCATCATGCATGATATGGCCAGTCAAATTTGTTGAACCATTGTCGAGGTAAGCCATTTTAGGCACATAGCCTCTGTGGTTAGCTCGAAGAGTGTGGAACATATAACGCGCGTTGTCATAGTGGAGCCTCATACAACCACCTGATGCTCTGTTGCCGAGCTTGTGATGGGCATAAGTCGGCGCAGCGTGAAATGCGATACCGCTGCCGCCACCCCAGGTATTTTTATGATCAATAAACATGGTGAAAGGCATCGGAGAACCATCGAACAGGCGCGATTCATAGTAGGCATGTTGTCTTGTGCCATGCAGATTATAGATACCTGTAGGCGTCCCAGAGAAGCCTTTTTCCTCTTGCCGCTCACGGCCGGTCGACGTGCGCCAGACATAGCGAGGCCTCCAATGATTCCACGCGTTCCCTTCAAGTGGTTTTTCTAGCCAAATAACGCGTTGGGCAACACCACCTTTAGCATTTTTGTCAACGTAGAGAATAACGTCATAATGGCTGACAAGTTCTGGCGTCAGATGGTTGAGGTAGGATTCTTCGTCAGTGGGTACAACAACATGTTGACCGGAAAAAACATGGAACTGATTGGGATCGCTTGGCTGCCAATCGACGGCATCAATAATCTCATCCGTGGTCGGGGACCAGGGTGAAGATGTTTGTGCGGAAAAGACTTGAGCGTTGAAGAACACCGTTGTCACCAGCGTGACAACGGCAAAAAGCGATCTATTAAACCAAATTGACACGAATCATACCTCCCAATCGACTGCGCGACTTTTATCGGGTCATTTTGCCCATGGCAACAGGTTGGCTGTGCAAAAGTCTGTGATTACAGATTCTTGAGGTGTTTAAGAATGGCGCTGTCTAGATCTGACGAAGGGCCTCCGAAGGGAGCCAAGGAGGAGCGGACGTCCTTTTCAAGGATTCCCATGGTGTTTTCAGGGGTGTAATTTTGCGTCGACCAGTAGATTTCGTCAAAGTTGCTTGCGAACCAATTCTGCCCTGAACTAGCGTGAATGACTTCCAGAAGTTTTGTCGGATCTGTTCCCAATTCAGCTGCTCTTTCTAGGGTTTGTCTTGTCGCGACGGCGGTGGCAGCCGTGATATAGTTGTTCATCACCTTTGCGGTCATGCCGGCACCCAGCTGCCCCATGTCAAAAACTGCTTTCCCCATCGCTTCGAAAAGAGGCTTAAGATGGTCTTTAGCCGAATTACAACCGCCAATCATAAAAGTTAGCGTTGCAGTCTCCGCGGACATAACCGCTCCCGACATCGGTGCATCGACCAGCACGACTGACGAGGGTAACTTCGCGTTCAAGTCTGTTATGAAATTGGGTGAAAGCGTAGAGCTGATGACAAGGTGTGAGGGGTGATGTTCCCCAGAAAAGACAGCTTGTTCGTCAAAAAGCAAAGCCAGAGTTTGAGGTTCGTCGCGAACAATGGAGATCAGAATGTCCGTTTGTTGTTGAATTAAATGTACGTCGTCGATCATGTTGTTTGCAAAGTCATCGAAATCCTCCAAAGGGCGAACATCGTAACCATTGACGTCAAAGCCAGCCGTGATCAGTGCCTGAGCCATTGGAAGCCCCATATCACCGCACCCGGCGACAGTAATTTTTTGGGATTCCAATGGTTTTGCAGCTGGCACGGTTTTAACCCTTCTTTGAAATCAGGAGATGGCAGGTCGCTTGACTGACAGGTTTGTCTGGGTCGCTTTGCCAGGCGGTTGCGACGACCGACACGCTGCGTTTGCCCCATTTCGTTACTCGCGCGTGGCCGAATAGGTCCTGATCTTCGGTAGGACGAAGATAGTCGTTCGTGGTGGTGAAGGGGCGGACAGTAATATTTTCGCCCAGCTTAGCAGAAACCTCTAACCATGCCGTGTTTTCGAGAAAGGAGGCAACAACCCCGCCGTGGATCGCTCTGATAATGGCATTGCCAATCAAGCGTTCCGAGAAGGGGAGCTGGGCGACAAGGCCTTGCTCTTCATTCATGTCGACTAAGTAACCAAAACGTCTGAGATAAGGTGAGTTTTCGATTAGGCCTGCCAATTCCTCGGCTGATAGTTGGTAAGCTGGATTGAACATATGAATCAAACCCCTCCCAATTTAGCTTTGAGCTGGGAGAAGTCAGGACCTTTGGTTCCCAACATGAAGGTACCCATTGCTTTGATCAATAAGTTGCCGTTCGTTTTGTCGGTGATTGATCCCTCGGCGTAGGCTATATCATTCCTGATGTGATAACTGTGACACTGGCATCGAACGTCGTTGAGAGCGGCACCAGGCTGCAGGAAATCAACTCTCAAATCAACAGTAGCAATCGGCCTTGTGCTCTCGGATTTAGTAAGAGCAGCCATTCCTAAACAGGTATCGATCAAGGTTGTCATGACGGCGCCGTGCATTGACTTGTCTTCGTTCGAGGTCGCGAAATCAGCGTTATAGGGCATGTCGATGATCGCTCCGTCACTGTCGCATTTAACGATTTCGTAAGCGAAGTCCTTTGCGGGACCCAACCCTTTTTCGAAGAACACTTTGACATCAGCCAAGAAATCAATTTGCGCTGCATTCATCCTGGAATTTTGACCTCTTTAAACGAAGTTAACCTGCGTTGGCCTTACTCGTCCTAGTCCCCAAAGGCCAACTTAAAAGGCTTAACAAGGATAGACTGGCGAAGCACGCAAATTTTTCTGGTCTTCCGTTTGTCCGTTGAAGCCAAGGCCGATCAGGCGCCATTGTATGGAGATTGAGCCTAAACGCAGGAGAAGACGATTATCTTTGCAATGAAGCCCTCAATTTTCTAGGTTGCGCGCGACCTATCCATCCTAGTTTTGAACGGGACATGAGAGAAAAAATGATCCTCTATCCGACACTACCCTCCTGGAAAAACAAGTTGGTAACCTTTTGTCAACAAAGACCAACCAGTTGGCTCGGTCGTCGGTTGGCCTTGTTGGGACGTAAATTGGTGATGCGGAAGCTGCCAGTTCCAGTTGAAGCCCAGGTGGAGGGGATCAAAGTCAAGCTCCATTTGCATGACAATATTTGTGAACGCCGTTTCCTATTTATGCCACAGTTCTTTGACCAGGATGAAAGAACGATCATAGCAGAGAGCCTGCCTGACGATGGTGTTTTCGTTGATATTGGTGCGAATGTCGGTCTCTATTCCTTGCGAGCCTCGCAGAGTTTGGGACCGCAAGGCGTGATCCTTGCCATGGAGCCAAATCCTGTCACATTTAAGCGTTTGAAAACCAATTTTTCAATGAATGACATTGGTGCGAAGGTTGTTTTAGAACAGGTCGGTGTAGGCGATGGGGACGGCGAATTGCAACTCGTGCTTCACCCAGACAATTTGGGAGAGGCAAGTGCCTTTGCGGATTTTGCGGGCGAGAAAATTACTGTACCATCAAGAAGTTTGAAGCAACTTTTGGCGACCCACGCAATCAACAAAATAGATGTCCTGAAAATTGACATCGAAGGGTTTGAGGATGTCGCTCTCGTACCTTTCTTCGTAAAAGAGAACGCTACCCTTTTCCCTAAAACAATCGTTATAGAAAAATCTGAAGATCGCTGGCGCAGCGACCTATTGGGGACGCTTGTCTCTCTTGGATACGTTCGACACAAAACAACCAAGAACAATCACATCCTCCTGTTTGGAGCCGAAGGGAGTTAGACATTGGCCTCTCTCAAACGAATGATAGTTTGGCTTCAGTTGCTATCTACGCCAGGTACACTGGTTCTTGCCATTGCTAATCCAATTTTGCTGACGTTCGTTACTGTGTTGAACGGGGCGTTGAGCTTGAGTTATCTAGGAATGACGGGCAAACATTCCTTCAAACTCCTCTCTCGACCAGCTAGCGGTTTGTTGGCATTTGCTCTTGTTTTTCTGCTCCTACATTCCTTTTTGATCAAGACTGAAGATGGTGGGCCTTTTTTTGTTGGGCGCATGTTTGTTCTCTTGCTCTGCGCCTATTTTCCTATCCTGGAATGGGGAAAGTTAGATGAGGAAACTAAACATCGAATGCGACTTTTGTTTTTCGGGGGGATGTTTCTCGCAGGAGTTTATTTTTTCTTTAAAATTCTGTTCAATCATTGGGACCAGAAACTCTTTATGTCTTTCACCGGCATAGTCAAAGAGATGAAAGCCCATTACGGCAATCGGCCTGCTGTAATTTTCGTCTTATGGATCTGGCCCGTTTTGCTAGGCTTTCGACTGCTTCTTCTCCCAAAGTCACGCTGGATCTATGGCAGTGTAACCTTGCTGTTCCTGATGTTTGTCATCGGTGGGATATTGCAAACGGCTAGCGAAACAGCAAAATTGGCTTTGTTGGCAGGATCTCTTGTTTTTGTGATAGCGCGCTTATCTCTTGTCTGGGTACGGCGATTGTTGGGTGTTGGGATCGTTGCTGTCTTGATATTGGCTCCAATACTCTTTCACGGTGTCTATAAAAAATACAATGAAGAGTACGATTTCCTACCTTTCTCTGCCGAACATCGGTTGGTCATTTGGTCATATACTTCCGAGCTCATTTGGCAGAAGCCTATCTTGGGTCACGGATTGAGGATTGCGCACTCTGATGACCTCGTTGATTTAAACGAGCAGGGGGAGGAGACTGTACTAGAATTGAAGCCACGGAAGATGGTCGTCCGGGCGATTAATCAGCATCCCCACAACATGGTCTTGCAAATTTGGTTGGAATTCGGTGCCATTGGCATCAGCTTCGCGATCGCTCTCACCTTAATGTTTTTCCGGTTTCTTGGCAGGCTCAATCATCCGCTTCAAAGCTACGCTCTGGCAACGGTTGCCTCCTTTGCAACGGTTGGCTTCGTTGGCTACGGTCTCTGGCAGAGCTGGCTGTTAGTTGGGGCTTTGTGGGCTGTAATAGCCTTTGCGATGCTTAGCGACTTGAAGAACAGCGTAGGCAAGAAACCCGGTTAAGGCTTTTGCCTTAGGATTTCTGAAGCTTGATAAAATGCACGGGTTCTTCAAAACGATGTCCGGCTTCAACCTGAACTCCTTGCTCAACAAAGAGTTTTCTAACCTGATCTTCGCAAGTCTTTAACGCTTCGGCCCTAGCCGCATCGACCATTATGGCCTGCACTTTGAAGGCCTCAAAATCTGCGTATGTGTAATGTTCGAGATAGCGAAAGTTTTCGTCGACTGAGAACAAATTGTCAGCGCAAGCTTGAGTGATAGCCTTTTGCGCCGCCGCTCTGACTTCGGTTTCGTCGTCAACTGGCTGCATGGTTCGGAAACTTGACCCTTGAGCAACGGGCTCAAAGATGTAGACGACACCGTTTCCCCTCAACACCCTATGGGCTTCTTTGAGGGCCGTCAGTTGTTCGGGCGTAGGCACGTGGTGAAGGCTGAAAAAGAAACAAACAGCATCGAAAGCTCCATCTGCGAAAGGGAGATCTTGTCCAATGCCTTCCAAAAAGATTTCACCCGCAATGGGTTCTTTGGACCGAGCGGCGGCAAGTGGTGCTTCGCCACATTCCAATCCAGTTAAACGTCCGCCTAGTCGCGTCAAAAGCCTGGTGGTTTTGCCGGTTCCGCATCCGACGTCAAGGATGTCTTTGCCCTCGCATTTAATGCGCTCAAGGATGACTTCTTTTGTTGTTCGGACAGTTAGTTGGTTCAGATCAAGCATTTGCTTTTAACGCCGATTGTGCAGCGGCCAATCTAGCGATAGGCACACGGAAAGCCGAACAAGAAACATAGTCCAACCCGACGGATTGGCAGAAATCGATAGACGCCGGGTCGCCGCCATGTTCACCGCAAATACCGAGTTTGATTTCGGGGCGTTGTGAACGGCCTTTTTCGGCGGCCATCTTAACCAATTCACCGACGCCTTTGGGATCGAGTGACTGGAACGGGTCTTGATCAATCAAACCACGTTTGGCGTATTCGTTTAGGAATGAACTAGCATCGTCACGAGACAAACCATAGGTCGTCTGAGTCAGGTCATTTGTTCCAAAACTGAAGAATTCGGCGGTTTCTGCGATTGCATCTGCCAAAATACAAGCCCTAGGTAGTTCGATCATCGTGCCAACCAGATAATCAAAGTCGACACCATTCTCTTCTTTGATTTTGTCGGCTGTCGCGCGCACTAAATCGACGAGCACAGCCAATTCTTTGGGCATTGAGACGAGCGGGATCATGACCTCAGGCGTTACAGCCTCACCTGTTTCTTTTTTCAACAAGGCAACCGCTTCAAAGATTGCACGAGCTTGCATCTCATAAATTTCCGGGAACGTAATGCCCAAGCGACATCCACGGTGGCCCAGCATGGGATTCGATTCAGACAGTTCACGCGCTCTTGCTTGAACATCACTGACCGAAACGGACGCTGCCGCTGCAACCTCTTCCATTTCCTCTTGGCCGTGTGGCAGGAACTCATGCAGAGGTGGATCAAGCAGGCGTATAGTGATCGGCCTGCCAGCCATAACAGCAAAGAGCTTCGTGAAATCATCTCGTTGCATCGGCAGCAGTTTTTCCAAAGCAGCACGTCTTTCTTCGGCTGATTCCGCCAGGATCATTTGACGAACAGCAATGATACGTTCGGCCTCAAAGAACATGTGTTCTGTTCGGCAGAGACCGATGCCCTCGGCGCCGAAAGAGATCGCCATCTCAGCGTCTTTCTCGGTTTCGGCGTTGGCTCTGACGGCCATAGTGCGGACTTTGTCTGCCCATTCCATGATTTTGGAGAAATCACCGGAAAGGTCAGGGTTTAGCGTGGGCACTTCACCCAACATGACCTCACCAGTTGCACCGTCTAACGTGATGAAATCACCCGATTTGACAACTTGCCCTCTGACCGTGAAAAGCTGTTGTGCATAATCAATGCGCAGATCGCTCGCACCACAGATACAAGGCGTGCCCATGCCCCGTGCAACGACAGCAGCGTGAGATGTCATGCCACCTCGTGACGTCAAAATGGCTTTGGATGCGTGCATGCCATGGATATCTTCAGGCGAAGTCTCAACTCGGACGAGAATGACTGGCACTCCTGATGTAGCCCGATCAACCGCTTCTTCAGAGGAGAAAACGACTTCTCCGGCGGCGGCTCCAGGGCTGGCAGGCAGGCCTCTCAAAATAACGTTGCGCTCTGCATCTGGATCGAGTGTCGGGTGCAACAGTTGATCAAGGGAGGCGGGGTCTAAACGGGTGAGAGCTTCGGTTTCTGAAATCAAACCCTCTTCAACCATATCAACAGCGATCTTCAAAGCAGCTTGAGCCGTGCGTTTGCCGCCCCTGGTTTGCAGCATGAAAAGCTGGTTGTTTTGAATCGTGAACTCAATGTCTTGCATGTCACAATAGTGACGTTCAAGGATGTCCCGGACTTTATCCAGTTCTAGGAAGGCCTCGGGCATGACTTCTTCCATGGCAAGCTTAGTGGAACCCTGCGTTTCCTTGCCGTGGATTGTAAGTTGTTGGGGCGTGCGAATGCCGGCAACTACGTCCTCGCCCTGTGCATTGATCAGATATTCGCCGTAAAACTCACGCTCTCCGGTGGACGGATCACGGGTGAAGGCGACACCGGTGGCGCAATCATCGCCCATATTGCCGAAGACCATTGCCTGGATATTGACAGCAGTACCCCAACTTTGCGGAATGTCGTGGAGCGCGCGGTAAGTAATGGCACGTGAATTCATCCAAGAAGAGAATACGGCACCGACAGCACCCCACAACTGTTGCTCGGGGTCTTGGGGAAAGTCTTCATCCAATTCTTCGCTAACGCATTTTTTGTAACGTTCAACGATTAGTTTCCAGTCTTCGGCATTGAGTTCGGTGTCGAGAAAAACCTCGCGATCTTCCTTGTGGTCGTCCAGAATGTCTTCGAAAAGCGAATGGTCAACGCCGAGGACAACATCACTGTACATCTGAATAAAGCGTCGATAGGAATCGTAGGCGAAACGTTCGTCACCGGATTTTGCAGCCAATCCAGCGACGGTAATGTCATTGAGGCCAAGATTGAGAACCGTATCCATCATGCCAGGCATGGAGGCTCTTGCACCAGAACGAACCGAGAGCAATAACGGGTTTTCTGAAGAGCCGAATTTCGTACCTACGGCTTCTTCGACAAGCACGAGGGCGGTTTCGACCTGTGACCTCAGCTCTTCTGGGTATTTTTTCCCGTTGTCATAAAAGTAGGTACAAAGCTCTGTGCTGATGGTGAAACCTGCCGGTACTGGCAGGCCCAATTTACACATCTCGGCAAGGTTGGCACCTTTTCCGCCGAGTAGGTTTTTCATGGAGGCATCACCCTCACTCGCTTCTGGTCCGAAGCTGTAAACCCATTTTGCCATGTTGGTACTCTAACTTTCTATTTTGCTGAAATCTGCAACAGTTGAAACGGTTTGCCGTAGGAGATTGAGAAGGTTCAGACGGTTTTCTCTGATCTCGGCTTCAGGTGCATTGACCATGACGTTGTCAAAGAATGCATCACCCGGCGCTCTCAATGAAGCCATGGCGGTCATCGCACTGCCATAGTCCTCGTTTTCGATGGCGGATCCAGCTGCTTGGCTAGTTTGGTTCAAAAGCTTGTGGAATGTAGCCTCGTGCTCGTCTTTCAGCAAAGAAGTTTGAACAGCGTCAGAGAAGGATCTCTTGTCCTTCTTCTCTTCTTTGGAGAGTATAGAGGACGCTCTACGGTAAGCGGCGAGCAGGTTCGTGCCATCGTCACTCTCGACCAACCGTGCCAGAGCTTCAACGCGGTTTAGTCCCCGAAGGAGGTCATCTTCTTCACCTTTGGCAAATACTGCTGCGATCAAGTCGTGTCTGACACCTTTTTCGCGAAGGCTGACCTTCATTCGGTCAACGATGAAATTCAGCAGATCTTGCGCAGCAGTCTTTTGGTCCACACCTTCAACAGGTTGAAGGGAGAGAGCCGTTTCGATTGCTGGGCGCAACCCAAGACGTAGTTCATTCTCCAGAACGAGACGAATGATGCCCAAAGCCGATCTGCGCAGAGCAAAGGGATCTTTAGAACCGGTTGGTTTCTCATCAATAGCCCAAAAACCGGCCAAACTGTCCAGTTTGTCAGCCATGGCGACAGCGACAGAGACAGGCGCTGTTGGACAGGGGTCTGAAGGGCCGAGTGGCGAGTAGTGTTCGCCAATGGCTTTTGCAACCGCTTGCGTTTCGCCGTCATTTTCGGCGTAGTATTGCCCCATGAGGCCCTGCAATTCAGGGAATTCTCCGACCATGCCGGTCACAAGGTCTGCTTTGCACAGTCTTGCAGCTGAGCGCACCTGGTCTGTATTGGCACCTGGAATGGCTTCGGCAAGCGCAACCGCTATCGGGGCGATGCGATCAATCTTGTCGCCGACAGACCCAAGCTTCGCGTGGAAAACGATTGAGTTAAGTGCAGGGATACGGCTGGCAAGGCCCTTCTTACGATCTTGGTTCCAGAAGAATTCTGCGTCTGCGAGACGCGCGCGCAGCACCCGCTCGTTCCCGGCCACAATGGCCGCGCCCTTGTCCGCCGTTTCCATGTTTGAGATCGTGATGAAGTAAGGAGCGAGCTCGCCCTTACTATCTACTGTCGCGAAGTATTTTTGGTGTTCCCGCATGGAAGTGGTTAAAACTTCCGGGGGCAACGCCATCAGGTTATCGTCGATCCGGCCAATCAGAGGAACCGGCCATTCAACTAGACCGGTGACTTCCTCCAGGAGTTTGGGGTCATCAATTACGACCAAACCTTTGCTTGAGGCTAATTTGGTGATGCCATCCAGGATGTGGGTTTGGCGTTCGTTGTGATCCAAAACCACTTTAGCCTTAGCAAGTTCGGACTTGTATTCGTCAAACCCAGTGACCGTGAAGTCACCTGGCGCTAGGAAGCGATGTCCCTTGCTTAGATTGCCAAACTCGATAGAGCTTGTGGCGCTCAGAGGGAGCTCACCCTTAATCACATCACCGTTGAACAGAGCAATGATCGAGTGCAGAGGTCGGACCCAGCGGAAGTCGTGGCGGCTCCACTTCTGGGATTTTGGCCAAACCATAGCCTGGATGGTTTCAACAATCAGACCCGGTAAGATGTCGAGTGTTGGCTGTCCTTTGATTTCTTTGACGGCAAAATAAAAGTTGCCTTTAGGTGTCTCGCGCAGCTCCGCCTCATCGAGAGAAGCGATGCCTGCTCCGCGCATGAAACCTTGGAGGGCTTGTTCAGGTGAGCCTTCTTTAGGACCTTTTTTCTCTTCTTTGATGTCAGGCTGTTTTTCGGGCAATCCGTTGACGATCAATGCGATGCGTCTAGGCGTCACCAAAAACTCTGACTTGTCGAAGGTAAATCCAGCTTCAGATAGTTTCTTGGTCAGGATATCTAGCAACGCTTTCGCGCCACTTCGTTGCATACGAGCAGGAATTTCTTCGGAGAAAAGTTCGATGAACAGTTCACTCATGATGCTTCTCCCATTGGCAGTGGCTTCTCACCACGGCCACCAGGGCTTGCTGCCCAAGCTTCACAACAGGATTTCGCGAGGCCTCTCACACGTCCGATGTAGGCTTGGCGCTCCGTTACAGAGATAACCCCACGGGCATCAAGGAGATTAAAGATATGGCTGGCCTTCATGCAGAAATCATAAGCGGGAAGTGGCTTTGGGTTGTCGCCAGAAACCAGGCTTTGACACCCGGCTTCCGCTTCCTTGAATTGTCGGAACAGAACTTCAGTGTCGGCATGTTCGAAGTTGAAAGCAGAGAACTCTTGTTCGGCTTGCAGGAAAATGTCGCCGTAAACCTTACCACCTTGATCTTTTGGAACACCATCCCAATCAAGATCGTAGACGTTTTCAACACCCTGAACATACATAGCAAGACGTTCCAACCCGTAGGTCAGCTCCATTGGAACAGGATAACAATCGATACCGCCGACCTGTTGGAAGTAAGTAAACTGGCTAACTTCCATGCCGTCACACCAAACTTCCCAACCAAGCCCCCAGGCACCGAGCGTCGGGCTTTCCCAATCGTCTTCCACGAAGCGAATGTCATGTTCGTCAGCTTTGATGCCTATCGCCGCTAACGACCCAAGATAAAGCTCCTGGCTGTTTGGCGGAGAAGGCTTCATCAAGACCTGGAACTGGTAATAATGCTGTAACCGGTTTGGGTTCTCACCATAACGACCATCTGTCGGGCGGCGCGAGGGCTGTACATAGGCACAGTTCCACACGAAATCACCGAGAGAACGCAGCGTTGTAGCTGGATGAAAAGTACCAGCGCCAACCTCCATGTCGTAGGGTTGAAGGACAACGCAACCTTGATCGGCCCAATAAGTCTGAAGATTCAGAATGATGCGCTGAAAGCAAGTTTTAGGATTAGCTTCATTTGGGGAGGGTGAGGTGCTCATGGTGGCCTCGTGAAAACCCGGATAATTTATCTTGCAAGTCCTCTAGCAAAGCCCTGGACTTGGGGCAAGGAATGAGCGCTCTCTGGCCACTCCGCCGCAGTAATTTTGTGGGGAAATTTAGCGGGTGCTAGCTTTTTGAGCTTTCCCGCATCGGGAAGGGGCATTGATGGTCGTCGCAAACGGGTCTGGTGCCTGCAACAAAGTAGGTGCCGCACCGTTGGCATTCGATGGTTTTTTCTGCTGCTGGTACTCGGGGCTTTTTAGCTTTGCTAGTTGGTTTATTTGCTCGTTGAAACCATGAAGCTTTTTTCACTTGTTTCGGTTTGCTTGCTGTTTCGAGCTTGGAAATGAAACGGTAGGCAGCCAAAACAACGCCGATAACGGCGATCAGGGCAGCAAGTTTTTGAAACGTGAACATATAACCTCAGCAAAGTACCGCAGCAGACATTAGAGCCCGAAACGCGAATAAGCAGCTTTCTCTTCTATAGACTCCACGGCAGCATTTACCAAGCGGTTCTGAAAGTGGTCCAAGCCCAAAAATCGGAAGGGAGAGCGGGATGGCGCCTGAATAAGCTTCATTTTGGTCTCTTTGCCAAACTTTCTGCGCAACGTGGACCGGATGTCGCCAACGCCGTCTACCAAGCCTAAATCGACTGCCTTTTGACCAATCCAAACGTCGCCATTCATTAGATCGATCTCGTCATCTTCGATGAGGCGTTTGCCACGTCGCTCATGCACCATGTCTTTGAAAATGGTGTGAATGTCTTGTTGCAGACCCTCAAGCCAGCGGACATCATCCTTCTTTTCTGGGCTGAAAGGATCCAGTTTGAGCTTGTTTGTACCAGCCGTGTAAACGCGACGTTCAACGCCGTAACGTTCGATCAGTTCGTTGTAACCAAAGCCGGCGGAGATCACACCGATAGAGCCAATGATTGAAGAAGGGTCCACGTAAATCTCGTCAGCGGCGATTGCTAGCATGTAGCCACCTGAGGCAGCAACGTCTTCTACGAATGCAAAAACGGGCTTTTCATTTTCTTCTGCCAGCTGCCGGATGCGGCGCATGATCAAATTGGACTGGGCTGGACTGCCTCCTGGCGAATTAATCACAAGAGCGACGGCAGCAGCTTCCTTGAATTTGAACGCTTTTTCAATCTGACCGACGGTCGAAGCCAGAGACAATGATTGACTAAACTTACCACCACGACCGATCGGGCCGTGTAGGTTTAGGACAGGGACTAAGGGAGAAGTTTTGCCAAGTCTTCCTGGCAGAAAACGGCGCCAACCAGATTTCTTTTTTTGCACTTTAAAGAATGCTTTCGCTTATCAATTGAGATGTTAAGCGATTAGATAGGGTGCTTGAGCAGAATTGCCAATCAAATTAGCCTGCTTTGCATCCGATTTGTTGTGGAGGCACAAGAAAACCAGCTTTGATAACCTCGATTACTGATTGGGTTGGAAAAGAACCGCGAGTGATTCCATGATTTGCGAACCGTACTCAGGATCAATGGAATAGTAAACTTGCTGAGCTTCTCGTTCGTTCTTTACTAAGCGTTGTTGTTTGAGAATTTTCAGATGTTGAGAGAGTGCAGATTGACCAAGCCCCACTTCTTTGGCGATGGAACCGACAGATTTAGCGTCATTGCCGAGGGCAACGAGAATTTCTAACCGTTTTTTATTGGCAAGTGCGCTAAGAACGGGGGCGGCCCTGTTGGGGCAGAGAGAGGAGGAGTTTACTTGGCTCATGATTTAGATGTCCCTACTATAAAAAACAATTAAAACAAATTTTAAATAAAATAAAGAAAATTTTTCAGAACTATGCAGCTGGTTTTGTTGGTGCAAATTTCTTACAAGCCCAAAAGGAGCACACAATGTCAGAAACCCTCTTGGACGTAACGGGGCACAAATGCCCTCTGCCAGTCCTGAAAGCGAAAAAAGCGCTCAGGCCATTGGAAGCAGGAACTTTGCTAAAGGTTCTTGTTACTGATCCGTCGGCACCGAAGGATTTTCGCGCATTTTGTGAAACGGCGGGACATCGTTTTGTGAGCGAAACACAAGAAGAGAAAATGACCACCTTGATCATTGAGAAGGGACCGCGATAGTGGCGACATTCGTTTTTAGTCATGAGGCTTGCCTGCGGCACGAAAATGGAGCTGGGCATCCGGAGAGACCAGACCGACTTCGCGCTATCGAAGCGGTCCTTGTTGATCCATTGTTTGTCGGGCTTGTTAGAAAAGAAGCGCCAAGGGCCGAAGAACTAGACTTCGAAATGGTTCACCCTAAGGACTATATCGAGCGCGTTTTTGAGGCGATTCCATCTGAAGGCTATCGCTCTATGGATGGTGATACATCGGTTAATCCACACAGCGGTGAGGCCGCACGGCGCGCCGCTGGTGCCGCTATCGCTGCAGTGGATGCTGTGATGATGGGGCAAGCCGACAATGCCTTTTGCGCAACCAGACCACCGGGCCACCACGCCGAAACAGCGACGGCTATGGGGTTTTGTCTGTTCGGCAATGTGGTGATCGCCGCGCAACACGCTCGTCGAAAACATGGTCTCAAGAAAATAGCGATTGTTGACTTCGATGTTCACCATGGCAATGGAACACAGGATCTTGTTTGGAATGATCCCGATACTTTGTTTGTATCGAGTCATGAGATGCCACTTTATCCTGGTAGCGGTGCCAGAGCCGAAACAGGTGTTGGAAATATTGTAAACCTACCTCTTCGTTCAGGAACTGGTTCCGAAAGTTTTCGGGAAATTTGGGCAGAAGAAGGTTTACCAGCAATTGAGAATTTTGCACCAGAGTTAATAATTATCTCTGCGGGTTTCGATGCTCATGAGAGAGATCCTTTGGCCTCGCTCAATTTGGATGCAGAAGATTTTGCCTGGATCACCCTTGAAATTAAAGCAAAGGCTGCTGAGCTATGCGGCGGTAGGATTGTTTCTTGCCTCGAAGGCGGCTATGACTTGCAGGGCTTAGCGGAGTCAGTTTCCGCACATCTGCAAGCCTTAATGAGATAAAAATGGCTGAAAAAGAAATACCTGAAGAAATCAAAGCGCTCAGTTTTGAGCAAGCTCTGGAACAGTTAAAAGGCATCGTTTCAACACTGGAACGTGGCGAAAGTGGTCTTGATGAGTCTATCTCTCTGTACGAGAAAGGTTCGATGTTGAAGTCCCACTGTGAACGCCGTTTGAAAGATGCCAAAATGAAAGTGGAGCAGATTTCTCTTTCAGAAGATGGCCACTTGAGCAGCCAGCCGTTTGACAGTGACTAGTAGTCGCCCCAACTATTCTGCCTCAGATTTCCAAGATGAGTTGGCCTTAATAGCCAGCTCTATCGAAGAATCCCTGGGTAACATGCTGGCTTGCCAGAACCCTGGCGAGCGCGAAAATCAAGCCATGGAAGCCATGCGGTTGGGAGCTCTGGCAGGCGGTAAACGTTTGAGGCCTGCTTTGACGATTGGTTCGGCGAAGCTTTTTGGGCTGGAACTAAGCCAAGTACTGCCTACAGCTTCAGCTATCGAAATGCTGCACTCTTATTCACTGGTTCACGATGATTTACCTGCGATGGATGATTCGCCTTTGAGGCGAGGAAAACCAACGGTCCACGTTGTCTATGATGAAGCAACAGCAGTTTTGGCTGGCGATGGATTGCTGACCAAAGCATTCGAATTCTTGGCTGGTGAAAATGTCCATCCAGACCCTCTTGTTCGCTGTCGGCTTATTGCTGGATTAGCACGAGCAGCGGGAGAAGCGGGAATGGTCGGCGGACAAATGCTTGACATGATTGCCGAACAGACGCCCCTGACAGAAGAAGAAGTGATCCGTCTTCAGCAAAAGAAGACTGGAGCCTTAATCGCATTCTCCTGTGAGGCTGGTGGTATTTGCGCGGAAGCACATGATAAAGAAATGGCAACTTTATCCTTGTATGGACGTAATATCGGATTGGCTTTTCAGATAGTCGACGATCTTTTGGACTTAGAAAGCTCAGCCGAGACGCTGGGCAAACCGGCAGGGCGCGACAAAGTCGCGGGCAAATTGACGCTGATAGACGCGTACGGCCTTGACGAGGCCCGCGCTAAGGCACAGATGCTGGTCAACGAAGCACAGGACGCGATCACATGGGCGGGAGAAAAGGCTGGTTTTTTGCACCGCCTTGCCGAATTTGTGTTACATCGTTCCTATTAAATCAGCCTAGCTGCAAACCTAACGGATCAGACCGTGCCCAGACCTGAAACACCTCTACTGGATCAAGTAAATATACCTGCCGATCTTCGTGAGTTAAACGAAGATCAGCTCAGCCAGGTAGCTGATGAATTGCGGCAAGAAACGATCGATGCTGTTTCTGAAACTGGTGGGCATTTGGGTGCTGGCTTGGGTGTTGTGGAATTGACGGTCGCCCTCCATCACGTTTTTGATACCCCTGATGATCGTTTGATTTGGGATGTCGGCCATCAATCCTATCCGCACAAAATTCTCACTGGTCGTAGAGATCGCATAAGAACGCTGCGCCAAGGTGGCGGACTTTCTGGTTTTGTGAAGCGCGACGAGAGTGAGTACGATCCTTTTGGAACAGCCCATTCGTCGACCTCTATTTCAGCCGGCCTGGGTATGGCCGTTGGCGCAAGACTCGATGGGCGGAAATCCAATGCCATAGCCGTTATCGGTGATGGTGCGATGTCTGCGGGGATGGCATACGAGGCCATGAACAATGCTGGTGCCGAAGATGCCCGGCTTATTGTTATTCTCAACGACAACGACATGTCGATCGCGCCTCCTGTCGGCGCGATGAGCGGATACCTCTCACGCCTTATTTCTTCGGGAACTTATCAAAGCCTGAGGAACACAGCCAAAGCAGTTGCCAAGCATCTACCAAAACCACTGGAAATTGGCGCAAAACGCTGGGAAGAATTCGCCCGTGGCATGGTGACAGGTGGAACACTTTTCGAGGAATTGGGGTTCTTCTACGTTGGACCTATCGACGGCCATAACCTCAATCATTTGCTCCCTGTTCTCAAAAACGTAAGGGACGCCGAAGAGTCCGGGCCCTTTTTGGTCCATGTTGTTACCCAAAAGGGTAAGGGGTACGAGCCTGCGGAAAATTCTGCGGACAAATACCACGGTGTTTCACGGTTCAATGTCATCACGGGCAAACAGGATAAGCCTGTTTCGAACGCCCCGAGCTACACCGCTGTCTTTGGTGAGACCCTGACAAAGCTTGCTGATGAAGATGACAAAATTGTTGCGATCACGGCTGCTATGCCTTCTGGCACCGGACTGAATATCTTCGAGAAATCACACCCGGAACGCACATTTGACGTCGCGATTGCTGAGCAGCATGCTGTAACCTTCGCTGCTGGCTTAGCGTGCGAAGGCTTCAAGCCCTTCACTACGATCTACTCAACGTTCTTGCAGAGAGGTTACGACCAAGTCGTTCATGACGTGGCCCTCCAAAACTTGCCTGTTCGCTTTGCGATTGACCGCGCTGGGTTTGTCGGTGCCGATGGGCAAACGCATCATGGGTCCTATGATTTGGCTTACCTCGGTTGTTTGCCGAACTTTGTGATTATGGCACCGGCTGATGAGGCTGAGCTTGTCCATATGATAACGACCTCTGCGGCCATTAATGATCGACCTTCGGCCGTTCGCTATCCAAGAGGCGAAGGTGTGGGTGTAGAAATGCCTATGCGCGGTGAAGTTTTGCCGATTGGCAAAGGACGCGTGATTAAGCAAGGCTCAAAAGTAGCCATTTTGTCTTTGGGCACTAGGTTGGAAGACTCCCTCAAAGCGGCAGAAATGTTAGAGGCAAAAGGATTGTCGACGACAGTCGCAGATGCACGGTTCATGAAGCCGCTTGATCAAGATTTGATTAAGAAATTGGCTGATGATCATGAGGTTTTTCTGACCGTTGAAGAGGGGTCGATTGGTGGCTTTGGCTCTCATGTCCTGGAAGCTTTGTCAGACATGGGCTGTTTAGACAAAGGGCTGAAGGTTCGGACTTTGTCGATGCCAGATGCCTTTGTTGATCAGGACAAACCTGCGCTTCAGAATGAAAAAGCCGGACTGGACGCTCTGTCCATTGCAAAGAAAGCAATGACAGCTCTTGGATTCGAAGAGAGCGACATTGCTGCTTTAGCCTGATGGCCTCCACGAGAGTAAGGATTGACAAAGCCCTTGCCGACGCGGGGTTGGTGCAAAGCCGATCCCGCGCTAGAGACTTAATTCTCAATGGTAAGGTCTCAATCGACGGTGTGACGGTTCCCAAAGCGGATTTCAGAATTCACCTGGAACAATTGGATTTGATCCAAATCGATGATCATGGCTGGGTTTCACGAGCAGCATTGAAACTCGTTCATGCGCTGGATCATTTTTCTGTCGATCCCGCAGGGAAGAATTGCTTGGATCTTGGCGCGTCGACCGGCGGCTTTGTCGAGGTTCTTTTAGAACGTGACGCGGCCTCAGTGACGGCTGTTGATGTCGGTCAAGGGCAAATGGTCGAAAAGATACGTTCTGACCCAAGGGTCAAGAATTACGAAAACCTCAATGTTAAAGATTTGAGCAACTCGCCAGTTGAGGGGCCGTTCAATCTAATCACGTCCGATCTGTCTTTCATATCCTTGAAGAAAGCCTTACCAGCAGCGCTTGTGTTGGCCGCGGACAACGCTGTTTTCCTCGGTCTCATAAAACCTCAATTCGAAGTTGGAAAAGGCAGATTAGGCAAGGGTGGCTTGGTGCTGGCTGAAATGTTGCATCAGGAAGTTTGCCAGGACATCAAACAGTGGTTAGAAGCCCAACCAGGTTGGTCAGTGTCTGGCCTCACGTCGAGCCCCATCGTTGGGGGCGATGGTAACAAAGAGTTTTTGATAGCAGGGCGATATGAGGCGTAAACCTAGAAAAGCTGGTGGATTTCAGTTTGAAACGACCATCGAAGAAGTTGGCGGCCTTGGTGACGGCGTTGCTCATTTGGACGATGGGCGCTTAGCCTATGTTCCATTGACCGTCGCCGGAGATCGTATCCTGGCCCGATCCCGTGGCGAGCGGTCTGGAACAGTTCAAGGTGAGATTGTTGAATTGTTGGAAGCAGGCGCGGATCGTCAAGATCCGCCGTGCCCTCATTTTGGCCTGTGTGGCGGGTGCCAGTTGCAGCAAATGAACGAAAAAGCCTACCTTTCTTTCAAGAAAGCTAGAGTTTTGGAAGCCGTTGCCAAAGCTGGGTTTGAGGCAGAAGTATTCATCGGCTTACAGTCGGTTGAGCCAGCCAGTCGTCGACGGATTACTTTGACGGCTGAAAAACACAAGAAGACGGTCAAACTTGGTTTTCGTGGTAAATCGAGCCATGAATTGGTCGACATCAATCAATGCGACGTCATGCATCCGGTTTTAGCCGCGGCTTTACCAGCCCTGCGAGATCTTGCATCCTTGTTTCTCGGCGGGCAGAAGCAGATCAGTCTTCAAATCAATCTTGTCGACAATGGCTTGGATATTCTTGTTGAAAGCCATGAGGAGCCAACACTCAATCAACGTTTGGATGTTGTAGAACTCGCGAAAGCGCATGATTGGGCAAGAATCAGTTGGCTAGGAAAAGATCGCCAATTCGAGCCTTTGATCATGCTGAGAGAGCCGGTCATTGATTTTTCCGGACATAAGGTGCCGGTGCCATCGGGGTCTTTTCTTCAGCCTTCGTCCGAAGGAGAACTTAAGCTCAAAATTGCAGTAATCGAGGCGCTCTCTGGTTCTTACCGCTCAATTGCTGATCTTTTTTCCGGGTGCGGAACTTTTGCTTTTGCTCTAGCTGAAAAAGCCAAAGTGACTGCTTATGAATACAGTGAAGAAGCTTTAAAAGCTCAACAGGTTGCCATTGACGGGGCGCAAATTTCCGGGCGAATAGTGCCGACGCAAAGAGACTTAGAGCGCAACCCATTGACGGTCCCTGAGCTCAACAAGTTTCATGCCGTTGTCCTCGATCCGCCACGCAAAGGGGCGAAGCCTCTGGTTGACAATCTAGCTCAATCCACGGTTCGAGAGATTGTCTACGTTTCCTGTAACTCGAGTTCCTGGTCGCGCGATGCAGCAATCCTCAAGAGTGGTGGTTACGAGTTGAAATCCTTGTCTGCCGTCGACCAATTTACTTGGACGGCGCATGTTGAATTGGTGGCACACTTTAAGAAGGGTTAACGTAGACTTAACCAGCCAAACCGAAGGAGCAAAACAATGGCGAACTATTCAGTTTCATTTGACCCTGACTGGGGTGTTCCAACGGTCAAGGCTGTTACATTTACCGAGCTATGGAGGGGGCTTGGGTTTGCGCAGGCTTACCAGAACTCAAATCTGGTTATGACCACGATTTTAAGAGCCTGTGGAAGAAGTGCTGAATTTTTGGGGCAGCATTCTGGCGCTGGACCAAATGAACTCACGAAGCAACCGACTGGCGTCGACTATCTCCAGTCTGATCTCTTTGTAAGAATGCTTCAACTTCCCACGGTCGCGCGGGCTCAAATAGGTGATCAAACGGCTGAAACACTAGCAAATGTTGAAGCTTACGCTGCTGGGATTAATGACTGTTTGGAACAACATCTTGAACGATTTGATTCACGGTTGTTGGCTTTCGGCCCGGTCACAGCTGAACATGTTTTTTGCAGCTCAGTTCAGTTGATGTTTGGTTTCCAATTGGGCATTCGAATGCCTGTCATTCATGAATGGATGGGCGGTAAAGCGCTGGTCGATCCGAGCTGGTGCGACTTGGCAAGTGCTGGCTCAAATGGTTGGGTGGTAGGGCCAAGCAAGTCCGTTGATGGTAATCCCATGTTGGTTTGTAACCCGCACACCCAGTGGGATGTGGATCTGAATACTTTTATCGAGGCAAGACTAGAACTCACCGACGGTTCCGGGTTTGTGTTCCAAGGTGCTGGTATCGTCGGTTGGCCTGCTATGCTGATGGGATGCAACGCGCATCTCGGCTTCGGCAGCACGGTTAATCAACAAAATGGCATCACCTTTTATGAAGTGTCGATTAGCGAGGGTGCGATTGATGTGGAGGGAGAGGGGCATCGGGTAGAGTTTTCTCAAGAGGCCGTGCTTTGCCGGCAAAGCGATGGGAGCCTGAAGGAGCATTCCTTAAAAGCCATATGGTCACCTACGCATCAGGGTAATGTCATTGCTAGCCGAGGTGATCGTCAACTGCTTGTTTCATTTGGCGGGCGTAACGCAGGCCAAGTTTTGGAACAATACTTTGCTATGGTTCGCTCAGAAAGCATCGATGAGTATCAAGCCGCGCTTGAAATGCATCAAATCCCCATCCAGAACCTGATGTATGCTGGGCGCGACAGTGCCAATGGTGCGCCGCATATCCAATTTTCTTATCATAGCCATACGCCTGATCGCGGCAAAGGGACTTATGCCGACTGGTGGCATGTGTTGGATGGGCATCAAGGCGAGAACATCGCATCGGGGCTAGTTGCATTCAACAAGCTCTTTCAAGATATAGACACGGCGAACGGTTGGTACCAGAACTGTAATGACTCTCCTTATTCCTGTACGTTGCCTTCACCGTTCGATCCATCGGACTACCCGGCATGGCTTGCGCCTGTTTCAACGCTCAAAAGGGCGCAGGGATGTGCCCGTCACCTAACAGAAACAGCTAAATTTGATTTCGACAGTCTGGTTCAGATGAAATTCTCGACCCGTGTTGAATTGGCCAAACAGCTCGTGCCGCAGTTGTCCGAAGCTATTAACGAGCGCAGCAATAGTTTGCTGAAAGAATGTAAGTCAGTGCTTGATACTTGGGATCAACATACGGAACCAGAAAGCCGAGGTGCTTTTTTGTTTCTCCAGTTTATTTTAAATGTTGGTATCCAGGACGGTGTAGGCAATCCAATCTTCGCTGACAGCTGGCGGGATGATTTGGCTCGCGACCAGGAGCTCTGGCCGCAGTCATTAGACACGCCTGGCGAGTTGGCTGATATTGATGCAGCGCTGAAGGCTTTGGAAACGGCAGCCAAGATCGTTAAAGACCGCTTTGGTGCTTTGGATATCGCTTGGGGAGATGCTGTCGCGGTGACGCACGGTGATGTCACCATCCCCGGCGTAGGCGGTCCAGGAGATCCTTTGGGCATCTTGGCAGCGGTGCCTCTTGAGCCTGGGTTACGACCCTTTATTTCGGGCGGTGACCTCGTCGCTGCAAGAATTGAGAATGACGGTGGAGAGACCTTTGTTATGGTGGCTGAATTTACACCTGAAGGCGTTCGGGGCGGAACTCTGACAAGTTATGGCGCCTCGTCTAACCTGAGATCTCCACATTATGGTGACCAGCTGACTTTGGTGGGTAAGCGCGAGCTGCGCCCCTTTACGATTTCAAAATAGAACCAGTGAGGTTGGATTTGACGACGTCCAACTCTCGTCTTTACCAGGTAGATAAAAGGCGCTTGTTGCTTGCCTTTGTGATAACTGGCTTAGATTGCTGACCAGTTGTAGCGAAGGATAAAAGTAAATGGATCGACGATATTTTGTGGTTCTTGGGGCTTTGCTGACCCAATTTATGATCATCGGTCTGTTTTTTGTCTACTCTCTGCTGATTAAAGAGCTTGAGTTAGAGTTTGGTTGGTCACGTACAACCTTGTCGATTGGTGCCTCTATCGTCGGATTTTCAATGGGCTTCTATGCCATTTTGGGCGGTCGGTTGAGCGATCTTTTTGGTCCTCGGTTGGTTCTGACTTTCTCCGGCTTGATTTATGGCTTGGGTTACGCCGCAATTTCCTTCATCTCAGAGCCGTGGCATCTCTTTGCAATTTGTGCCTTGTTTTTAGGCGTCGGCATGGGGACACATGATGTGGTCACGTTAGGGCCAATCGCAAAATGGTTCCCCAATCGAAAAGGCATCATGACCGGTATTGTTAAATCTGGGACGGCCACTGGCCAAATGGTGATGCCGGTTGTTGCAGCTATATTGCTTGCAAAATACGGTTGGCGTGAGACCGTGGTAATTGTTGGGCTTGTCGCAGCAGTCGTTCTGGTGATCGGCGCGCAGTTCATGAGTGTGCCTTCAAAGCCAAAGTCGACAGAGGCACTTCCCTTAACTGGGCTCAATTTTTCAGAAGCCCGCACCACATTGAGCTTTTGGGTTTTGTGTGTTGTACAATGTCTGTTCTTCTCAACATTGATGTCGGTTCCTCTCCATATCGCGGTGCATGGCATGGACCAAGGAATGAGCAAGGCGACGGCGGCTGCACTTCTGACGGTTCTGGGGGGATCGTCTATTGTTGGTCGGCTTGCCATCGGAACTTTTGCTGACAAATTAGGGGGGCGGATGGCCTATTCGCTGTGCCTTGCCCCGCTTGTTGTCAGCCTAGTTCTGTTTGTATTTGCAGAGTCTCATTGGATGATTTTTGCAATCATAGTCTTGTATGGCGCTGCTCACGGTGGATTGTTTGTAGTGGTTGCGCCGACGATCGCTGAAATTTTTGGCACGAGATCCCATGGGGCCATTTTTGGTGTCGTTGTCTTCTTTGGCACACTGGGGGGTGCAGCAGGTCCTATTTTTGCAGGTCAAGTCTTTGACAGAACAGGTGGATATGATCTAGCCTTCGCGGGCTTAGCGGCAATGATCACAATTGCATTAGTTTTGACTCGGCTTTTACCTGGAAAGAAAACCGAAGCTTAATTACTTCGCAGATCCCAAGGACGTGGCTCGAAGGGCGTACCTTCAGCTTGAGCGCGGAGCAGATGGTCAGCTAGTACTATGGCCATCATAGCCTCACCCACTGGAACCGCACGAATACCAACACAAGGGTCGTGGCGACCTTTTGTTAGGATATCTGTGTCCTCACCGAAGCGATTGATCGATTTGCGTGGTGTCAGGATAGAGCTCGTTGGTTTAACCGCGAAGGAAGCGACTATTGGTTGTCCTGTTGAAAGGCCGCCCAAAATACCACCGGCATTATTGTTGAAGAAGGCCGCTTGTCCATCGACAATACGCATTTCGTCAGCATTTTCTTCGCCGCTGAGGCTCGCCGTGTCGAAGCCACCACCGACGTCGACTGCTTTGACGGCATTGATAGACATGAAAGCCTTGGCGATGTCAGCATCCAACTTGTCATAGACAGGGCAGCCTAAGCCAGGTGGCAAACCCTCGGCGATCACTTGGATGACCGCACCGACAGAGGAGCCGGATTTCCGGATCTTGTCCAGGTCATTGGCCCAGAGCTCGGCTGTGTTTGAATCAGGAGAGAAAAAGGGGTTTTTGGTGACTTGGTCCCAATCCCAGTTTTGGTGCTCGATCTTTCGCGCACCCATCTGGATGAGAGCGCCACGGATTGTAACTTCCCTACCAAGCACTTGGTCTAGAACTTTACGAGCAACACCGCCTGCGGCGACACGCATCGCGGTTTCGCGGGCTGATGAACGGCCACCACCGCGGTAATCTCTAATGCCGTATTTGTGCCAGTAGACATAGTCGGCATGACCAGGGCGAAACTTATCTTTGATATCGCCGTAATCTTTGGAGCGCTGATCCTCGTTCTCGATGATCAGGCTGATTGGTGTGCCGGTTGTTTTGCCTTCGAAAACGCCGGAAGTAATTTTAACGCTATCGCTTTCGCGGCGTTGGGTGGTGTATTTCGATTGTCCAGGTTTACGTTGGTCCAACCAGGGTTGGATGTCTTCCTCTGTCAGAGGAATTTGAGAGGGCACGCCATCAATGACACAACCAATGCAGGGGCCATGACTTTCGCCCCAGGTTGTGAACTTAAAAACCTGGCCAAAGGAATTACCGGACATGGGAGCCTATTCGCCGCTTGGCTTCATAGATTGCAATAACTCGGCAATTTCTCCAACAGAATCAACCGCCAACATACCAACGGTGTGATAGCCGCTGTCAACGTAATGAATTTCACCAGTGACTGACTTTGAAAGATCGGAAAGCAGATAAAGCGCTGCATTGCCGACATCTTCAGTGGTCACGTTACGGCGCATGGGCGAATTGAGTTCATTCCATTTCAGGATCGCGCGGAAATCACCGATGCCAGAGGCAGCAAGTGTCTTGATTGGCCCGGCTGAAATACCGTTCACGCGAATAGCTTTAGGACCGAGGTCTGTTGCAAGATAGCGTACTGACGCTTCCAATGCGGCCTTGGCAACACCCATAACATTATAGTGTGGCATCACTTGCACGGCACCGTAGTATGTCAGTGTTAGAAGGCTGCCGCCGTCTTTCATCATCCGCGCGGCGCGTTGAGAAACCGCAGTGAAAGAATAGCAGGAAATATCCATGGTCATCGTGAAGTTATCACGAGAGGTGTTGAGATAAGCGCCCTTCAGTTCATTTTTGTCAGAGAAGCCGATAGCATGAACGACGAAATCCAATTGGCCCCAGGTTTTCTCCAACTCGTCGAATGCCGCATCGATACTCTCGTCACTGGAAACATCACATTCCAAAACGACGGTTGAACCGAGTTGCTCCGCCAAGGGGAGGACACGTTTTTTTAGCGCTTCACCTTGATAACAGAGTGCTACTTCAGCGCCGTGATCAGCACAGGCTTTTGCAATGCCCCATGCGATCGAACGGTCGTTAGCGACCCCCATTATCAAACCGCGTTTGCCTTGCATGAAAGAAGATGCTGCGGTCATTTTTTTTCCTTAATTTGTAATAAACTATTGGCCGTCAAAGCCACAAATTAGAGCGGCGCAATTGTACGCCGAAGTCTCGTCTCTGTCTAATCTAGTGGTCATATGCTTGTTATGTTTAATTTTCCAGTAGAAGCTTAAGAAAGTCGTAAAAAAACCGCGTTTTTAGTCGAAATATTCGGATGAAAAGAGACTTATGGGATCATTTCTTGTAAAGAATGTCTTCCGCCTCGAAACAGGCAAAGCTCGCGCGAATAGAGTTCATAGGAATGTTTGGCAGATTTATTCGGCAAATTTGGCGTTCAGCACTCCTCAGTCATGGCATCGCTTTGGCTTTGGTGTCGGCATTGCTTGTGGGCCCATGGTTCATTGCAACACAAACAATTTTCGGGGTCGGTCAACTCAACTATGCCCTTCACGAAATAGAAGAGAGCTTCGTTGGGCAACTCGTCGAGAAAGCGGAAGCCTTTTTTGATCCGTTGGGTTCTCTTGTTTTCGCGGATATAGTTAGTAATCCTACAAAAGCTTGGATTGTTTTCACGGCGTGCCTGTTGATTTGGTTGTCATTCATCATGCGAGCCTTAACCAGAATGCATCCGAACAGCGCTGCAAACCTTCCGGGACGATTTATTAAACGTTGGGTTTCTGCGCTCAACCTTCCAATTGTCGGGCTTGTTGCGGCTTTTGTCGTTGTCTGGTCATTGGGCGAAATGTCGGGTCCCCCATTAGATCTGTCCCAGGGTCAATTTGGTGCTGTGTTTGGTATTTTGGCCGTGCTTGCGACTTCTGTGTTCCTCTTTTTCTTATATGGCTGGCTGCCGCGTTGGAAGGCTGGCTTTTTAGTCAGGGCGTTGGTCTCCTTTTCAATTGCCTTTGCAGTTCTCGGTCTGACAGCGGGGAGCAAATATTTCTTAACGGTTTACCATCTCAGCGGTTTTTTGGAGTTGGGCAAATTTGCTTTCGTGGCTCTGCTCCTTTGGAGTTTTTTAACCTGGCTGGCTGTTCTTATTGGTGCGCAGTTGATCATTTTCTTTTCTGCTGAAAATGCGATGGCCGAGGTCGCCGTCACTGCTGCACAGGAAATGGACTTGGCTTTGGCGGCGTTGCGTGAACTCGGGCATTTGAGTGAAGATCGCAAATGGGCATCGAGCGAACGGCTCTCGTCTCAGATTGGCTGTAAATATGCGGCTGTGAAACTGGTGCTCGCCAAGCTTGAAGTCCTTAATATCGTCAAAAGCAACGGTAAAGACTCCTGGGGTTTGGTTAACGATCTGGGGGACATAACCTTGAAAGATGTCGGTTTAGCGACGGGGACTTACTTGGATGAAGGTCATTCTTTGAAGTCAAATGGTATGGACCCTGTGACCGAACGCAGTTTGCAAGCTCTATCCCCTGAGTGGGACCAAGATCTCTATTCTGCCTTCAAAGGCCGTCGACCCGATCTTATGGAACTGGAAAGTGTGGACGGAGAATTAAGAGAGGAACGGGCTGGAGCTGACCTGGAACATCTGGAGTTGGAGGCACAAGAAAATCTCGAAATCGAAGAGCCAGAAATGAATGTTGATGGTGAGGGGAGTGACAGCACCCTTGAAATGACGGAATCGGAAGAAGACGATGAGCTCCTGGAACTGGAAAGCGAAGCTGATGATTTTGAGCTGACGAGCCAAGACCTTGAACGTAATCTTCCTGAAGATCTACCCCCTCCAATCCCAAGTGCATTTCCTGTCGTATCGCTGGTTGCAACAGCAGGTGGGCAGTCAGACGATGATTCAGATCAAGACGTGGCCTGGTTTGTTGATCAAAAAGTAGTTGGTGAAGCTGTTTTTGATAAAGAATCGGGAGCGCCATCATCTCCTGATATCCATCCTTGGTTCCAAGAAACGTCTCTTTCTCAGGAAGAGGAAGTAGAGGAGCTGAACCCTGTTGAACCCGGTAGTTTGGAAGAGATCCGCAAAGCTATCGAAGCGGAAGCACAAAAGAGCTAACGGAGACAGACTTCTATGGATGCCGAAAACGGCCCGATCGTTTTGTTTTCCACCTGGTTCAAGGAAGCTCAGGCAGCAGAGATCAATGATGCAGGGGCCATGGCTTTGGCAACCTATGATCCAACCGCAAAGCGAATCTCAAACCGCATCGTCTTTCTGAGAGGTGTTGACGAGACAGGCGTGTTGTTTTTCACCCACCGTGACAGCCCGAAATCGGCCGATCTATTGCAACACCCTAATGCTGCTTTGACGTTTCATTGGAAGTCACTGAGACGCCAGGTCAGAATGGAAGGCTTCGTCCGATCCGCAACTACACAAGAAGTGAATGCCTTTTTTGCGTCGCGTACGAGGAAAGCACAGCTGGATATTTGGGCAAGTAAGCAATCACAGCCATTAAAATCGCGAGAGGTTTTAGTGGGAGATCGCGCGGCTTTTGAGGCGGATGACCAACTTGAATGTCCGGATCACTGGTGTGGCTATCGATTGGTTCTGGACCGGGTTGAGTTTTGGGCGTCAGACCGTGACGACTCGCATGATCGTTTCGTCTTTGAAAAACGAGGGACGGGGTGGGGGGAAACCCTACTTTACCCCTGATCGATGCCAGTTCCAAAAAGCGCTCTTCGCTTTTCGCCCTTCATTGTCCCACCAATAAAAATCGATCATGAACGAGCTTTGTAAATGGTCAGGGTGGGTCGGCATATAGGCCCGTAGATCCTCTCGAACCAGGCTTTGTGCCGAGCGCCTGGAAGGGCCGTAGCCTAAGAATGAAGCTTGTGATGCCGTCGCGCCCGGACTCGTGGCAAAACTGACAAATTCTAAGGCTTTGTCTTTGACGGCAGAAGAGGCAACAACAGCCCAATAGCTCAATGCTAGGAGTTGATGGTCCCAAAGCAAAGCAATACCGTTTTCCTGGTTACTGGCCATTGCGAGCAGGTCGTTATGAAAACCTTGAGCAATCTTGATCTTGCCCTCTTCAAGCAAATCTAGACCCTGTTGGCTAGATTTAAGCCAGAAGATCTGTTTGCGAATAGTGGTCAGTTTGTCCAACGCACGTTGTAAACCGGTCTCACTAGCAAGGGTGCTATAAATTTCAGCCTGGGGAACACCCTCAGAAAGGAGAGCCAGTTCCAGCAGACCTTCAGGAGACTTGAAAAAACCACGTCCACCAGGATGGTTTTCCAGGTCAAACAGTTCGGCAATAGATTGGGGTGGCGGGCTTTCTTCGAACGCCGACAATTTGACGGCGAATATTTTTGACCATGCGGAATGAGCAATGCCACATTCATGGATGCCTCCGGTTAAGAAATCCTCTTCTGGTTTTAGGCCTCCAATGCCTGGTGGGAGGATTTCTTGGTCAATTGAAGTGACAAAGCCGGAACGACAGGCGTTTTCCAGACTGACCTGATCAAGGTCCAACACATCCCATTTTTGATGTCCAGAAACGTGTTTAGCGATCAATTTGTGAAGGTTGCCGCCATGAGGAACAGGGTCGACTTCTATTTTTGCCAATCCTTCAAAGGGTTTGAAGAAAACCTTTTGTTGGCCAACTTCATAGTGGCCCCCCCAAGTTCCAACAACGAGCTGGCTTTGCGCCTGTGTAGCGTTGAGCAACCCAACGGGTAATCCGATTAGAACCAGAATTACAGCGAGCCAATTGTTCGGTTTAGTCATCAGGGTAACTTTCCAATACCGAAAGTAACCAGTCCGGTGGCGCTAATGTTAGGGAAGTTTTATTGTCTTCGAGATGGATAGGCACGCCCTGATTTAAATGAGCGAGGGCTGATTTGACCGTGATAGAAGCGAGACCAAGAACATTCATTGAACTGGTCACCGTGCCAATCTTTTTATCGCCTTGGAAAAGTTCGTCGCCTGCATTGAGTGACCCTTCGTTCACCACAACCGGCATCAGGCGTCGCTTGACCAGGCCACGATACTTGGTTCGTGCAGTCACTTCTTGGCCCATGTAGCAGCCCTTATCCCAGTCCAAGCCATTGAGTTCGTCAAAACCCGCTTCAAGCAGTGTTGTTTTGTCCGAAACAAGTTCTTGGCCAGAAGCAGGAACAGCGAGTTCAATGCATTTTTGTTGGTACCGACTGTAGGCGGCTTCTTCAATTTCCCTCAATTCGATCGGTAGATCTTCGCGGGTTTCTAAGATCAATCTTTGCCCGAGATCCGGGTGGCGGGGATCATTAAAGAGGACGGCCCTATCGTCATTTAATATCGGCGGTTGGGGAACGTTAAGCAAAGCGAAGAAGCTAATCGCAGGCTGAATCACTTCGATTGCCACCTGGCTTCTCAATTTAAAAATTCTCAGGCGTTTGTTCAAATCGGTTAGCTGTGAAGCATCGACTTCTAACCAGAGAAGGTCCAATTCGTCTTCATTAGGTTGGATAATGAAAAAATCAAATAGGTACTTGCCCTGAGGTGTCAGAAGCGCTGAATAGACGGCGTGGCCGTGTGTTACTTTGGTAACATCATTGGACACCAGGCCTTGTAAGAAAGGGCGAACGTCAGCGCCTTGAAGTGACAACAGGGCGCGGTTCTCTAAGCGTATGAAAGCAGGATTAGACATTGCATCGCAATCTAGGCAAATTGCGAGCGGAAAGCCAGTGCCAGCTTAGTAACATCTGTGAAAAGTGTCGGCTTAATCGAACCTTTAGAAGCTGTAAACCACGCCGCCTTCAACAATATGGTGGTTTCGACTGTCGACTTTGATGCCGGCCTCTTCAATTTCACCAATGTTGAGATAACGATAGCCCAGGCCTAAGGAGACTTGGTCGGAAACTTTATAATTGAGACCGAACATACCTTGGAAGGCAAATGTACCGCCTGAGACCGAACCGAGACCGGTGTAGCTGGAGTCGTTCTGGACGTAACCTGCACCACCACCAACATACAGACCCATTTGATCAAGAAGGCTGATATCAGCGATGCCGCTTAAACCTAGGTCGGCATAAACATTAACAAACCCACCAATCAAACTTGTGTCACCGCCTGTTGTTGTCGTGCCACCAAGAGTGAAGTTGCCTTGACCATAGGAAGAATAGCTCCCTTCGATTTCAGCACGGATAGCCCTAATGAAGCCCTCGTTGTTCATGTTGAATTTATAGCCAATTGCTAAAGCGCCGCCAAACCCACCATCTGGTGAATCGCTGGCGCTATTGCCGCCACTCGTAACCGTCGTTTCTTGCGGTAGGAGGTATCCTAGCTTGCCGGAAAGATAGAGATTGTTTGAAAGGTCGCTTATGAATCCTTTTCCAGGCAGGAGGCCGCCTAGGAGGCCGCCGTCGTCGGTGTCCGCATCTGCTGTCGGATCTGGCAAATCAAGGTCAGGTGCAGGATCCAGAACCTGTGGCGTATCGATTGGCGCTGGTGTTGGTGGCAAGCTTGGGGGGAGTTGCGCTCTGACAAAACCACAAGAGGCTCGGCCACCGTAAAGTTCATCCAAAGAGGTTTTCATATACCCAGAACCAGTCAAAACGGCAACCAACAGGGGATCGCAAGTCTCAACAGGAAAGGGTTTAACGCCGGAATCATACTGAGAGTATTCGCCAGGCCCAGGTACATCGGCTACTTCGTTTGCCTGGAAACCAGTCGTACTGCTGCCCAGATCGGGTGCTGGTGACACTGATTCAGGAATGGATAGCGAGCCATCACCGTCTTGAAAAAGCGGGTCAGAAGAATCATCGAAAAGTGAATCATTAAAGTCGACATCTTGCGCTTTGACGGCACTTGGCGTGAATGCCAACGCCGTTGATCCCAACAATAGAGTAGCAAGGAAATAAGAAGTACGAAACCGGATAGCTTTAATCATAGTTTTCGAAAACACACAAAATAGACTTTGGCAGTAAAAGTCTGCAAAGAAATAAAATAACCAATTCAATAAGCCGAAGGGTAAAGAAAAGGCTTACGATTCGTCTAGCCCGTTGCGGAGTCTGGCGTCCAAATTTGGTTCTTTAGGCACTGAAATTTTGGTCGAATCCTTTAGGAATTGCAAGTTAATATCCTATTGCGGCCTCGATTTTCGAGTCCCAACAACTAATGCCAGCAGATGATTCGTAGAACCTCCCCATCCTTTTGTATGCCTTTAGTTGTGGAAAGGCACCAGTGCCGGTCTTACAGTCGAACAATCGACACCTCTCAAAATACTTGCGAAGGCTTGATTAGCGCTTCTGCTGTCTATAAAGCGGGGGTAGTTCAATTTACTCCGCAAATTCAATGTGAGAAGGAAAACACATGAGTGAAGCTGTTAGCCACTTTATAGCAGGCGAAATGGTCCAAGGAACCTCTGGCCGTTTCAGTGACATCTATAACCCAGCGACCGGTCAAGTAACGGGGCAATGCCCCCTCGCATCGACCGAGGAAGTTAAGCTTGCTGTCCAAAAAGCGAAAGATGCTTTTCCAGCATGGGCAGCAACCCCGCCCGTTCGCCGTGCTCGTGTTATGTTCAAGTTTCTTGACCTTATTAATCAGAATGTTGAAAAACTTGCGACGCTGATTTCCAAAGAACATGGCAAAGTGCTGGAAGACGCAAAGGGCGAAGTCAGCCGCGCGATTGAAATCGTTGAATATGTTTGCGGTGTGCCAGAGCTGTTGAAGGGCGATTTCACTGAAAATGTGGCCACTGGCATTGACGGTTGGTGCATGCGCCAGCCTTTGGGTGTTGTCGCCGGTATCACGCCGTTTAACTTCCCATGCATGGTGCCCTCTTGGATGTTCCCGATGGCGTTGGCTTGCGGTAACACCTTTATTCTTAAGCCATCAGAGCGTGACCCAAGCGCACCTTTGTTCATGGGTGAATTGTTGAAAGAAGCCGGTCTGCCAGATGGTTGTTTCAGCGTAGTTCATGGCGACAAAAGCGCTGTGGATGACCTCCTTGAGCACCCTGATGTAGAAGCAATTTCTTTCGTTGGCTCTACTCCAATCGCTCAGTATATTTATCAAACTGGTACGGCGAACGGTAAGCGGGTTCAGGCTCTCGGCGGTGCTAAGAACCATATGATCGTTATGCCAGATGCTGACATGGGCCAGGCAACAGATGCTCTGATGGGCGCTGGATTTGGTTCTGCAGGCGAACGTTGCATGGCGATTTCTGTCGCTGTCGCTGTTGGTGATGAGACTGCAGACGAGCTAGTTTCTCGTTTGACCCCAAAGGTGCAATCACTTCGTATTGGGCCTTGGGATGATCCAGAGGCCGAGATGGGACCTGTGATCAACAAGATCGCTTATGATCGTATCAACCACTATATTGATGAAGGCGAAAAGGACGGAGCCGATCTCGTCGTTGATGGCCGTGGCACGAAACTCCAGGGCTATGAAGACGGTTACTTCGTTGGTGGAACGCTTTTCGATAAAGTGACCACTGATATGTCCATTTACAAAGATGAAATTTTTGGACCGGTTCTCTGTGTTGTTCGTGCACCCGACTATCCTTCGGCGATCAAGATGGCGAGTGACCATGAGTTTGGTAATGGTACTGCTATTTTCACCCAAAACGGAGCCATCGCTCGTGAATTTGCCTCCAATGTCAATGTTGGCATGATTGGTATCAATGTGCCAATTCCTGTGCCTGCATCTTGGCATTCATTTGGTGGCTGGAAGAAGTCTTTGTTTGGTGACATGCATGTCAACGGTACAGAAGGTGTCCGCTTCTATACTCGCTTGAAAAACGTGACAGGTCGTTGGCCCGTTGGCCCGTCAACAGGGCACAACCTCATGTTCCCAACAAACTAAAATTTGGACAGGTAGCGTTTGCGCTTGGCCAAGCTCTATTGATCTCGGAAAAGGCACGGCAAAAATATTTTGCTGTGCCTTTTTGCGTTTTGGAAGCAATGCAGCGATTTAGAAGATCAATGCTTTGAAAAGGTGACAGTTCCTACTGATTCTTGGCAGGTTTCCAAAGCGATAACAGCCAGTTGACGGACGCGATAACAAAAAGAGAAATCAGCGCTGCGACAATGACATCAGACAGATAGTGTCGACCTTGCGCTACTCGCATCAGTGACATGCCCATCGCAAAGATGGAAACCGTAATGAAACCTGGCCGCCGCCATTTTTGCGGCAACAAAGGCACAAACCAAAACATCCAGAATGCGGCTGCGACATCACCCGAAACAAAGGAACAATTTGTGTCGCATTGATCCGATATGGTGCCTGGTAACACATAAGTGTCTCCTCGCCCTGCATCCAACGTTTGAAAAGGGCGCGGGCGGCCCCAATGGTTTTTAAAAAGAAAATTGACGATCAAGCCAATGCTGGTCGCAAAACTTAACAGACCAGCCAGTGGTGTGCGGATATCGACACTCACATCTGTCTTTCTCCGAATGAGAGTTAGGACAAACCAAAAGAGCGTAAAAAGCAGCATCAATTTGGGAATTCGGTTCATCAGCTTGTGAAATGTGCGTGGATAGTAGTCCTGTGCCATCGCGAAGTGGCCGCATACGGTCGCTTCCGGTACGAAGACACGTTCACTTGCGCAGTCTACTTGGGTCATGAAATAGACAGCAACATCGCGCTCAAATTGGCTAAAAGAACGGAAGACCAGTAAAGTCAGGAGGGCAAACAACGCTATCAGGGTGATTTGCCAGACCGACCAAACCCGTCGGTAAGGTACGGTTGAGAGATTTGTTAACAGGTTTTTAATCTACTTGACCCCTACAGGTTCAGTCATTTGGCGATAATATTGCCAGTTCGTGCACTGGATTTGCCACTTAACTGAATTCCTCTGTCATCGAAAGAAAAAAGGCTTCGATTGCCAACTATCCAAGTCTACTTACCGCTGGTTTTAATGATCAGTAGATCCCACCGTATTTAATCTCTTGGCGTGATTCGACTATCTCACGAGTGCCGAAGTTAGCTTCCCATTCGTCTATCATCTCTAAGGTCACGGGGCTTCGGGTGAGGGCAGGGTGCTCTGACAGATTTTCTGTTTCCTGCGATAGGTCTATCATGTTACGACGTGGCTCGCCAACTCTGGTGATGTAATCTTGGTGGGCATATCCGATGGCGCCGTCAAAGGAGAGTTCGCACCATTGAGATTGACACTTGTGAACCGCGATTTCCGCGCTTGCTGGCATATAGGAAACGACAGAGTGTCCAGTACCAGGACCTTGCCGGAGATTGAGACCGCCGCTATCCCGGACAGTGTAGGGGATCCATTCCTTCCATGCCACCGGCAACTTATCGAGTGACTTTGCGCCAGACTTGGGTGATTGGCTTCTGATTTTCATCGCTTGTTGCATGAAATTTCGGAATATAGGTCCAGCTGCTCTACCGCCTGTGCCACCACGACCAAGGGATTTGGGCTGATCATATCCAACGTATGTAGCAACGAGAAGACTTGTGTCGCCGATCTCATCAGTGAAGCCAACAAACCAAGCATCTCTGTAGTCATTTGTGGTCCCAGTTTTTCCTGATGTGTCCTTGGGCAGGCCTTGACCTACTCTTTGCCCTGTACCACCAGAGACGACTGCGCGCAGCATTTTACGAATATGCTCAAAGCTCTGGGGTGTAATGGTAATCTCCGGCTTGCGTTCATACAGCAGTTCGCGAATTCTGCCTGACAGCTCTGATTCTGATCTGCAATAGGTGCATGTCAACGCGGGAATGTCGGCCAACAGGCCGTCACTGACATCCCTGATTTGATTCACAGTAGAAGGAACAACAACCCGGCCTTTGTTGGCGATGATAGAATAGGCACCCGCTATTTCAATGGCAGAAGTTTCCCCAACACCCAGCGCCAACGCTGGATAGGCTCCCTGGTCTTTCGCCATGCCTAGGAATTGGGCGTAAGACAAAAGTCGTTCGAGGCCTACCTCTTCGGCTAATCGGATTGCCGGAATATTACGAGAGAACTTCAAAGCCTGTTGAAGTGTGAGCGTTCCTCTGTAACCACCGTCGGCATTCTTGGGCTGCCAGATCTCGCCTTCGTCATCAACTCTTATCAGCGGTGCATCCTCAATCAAGTCTTGAGGTTGAAAGCCAGAGTTGAGGGCAGTGAAATATACGATCGGTTTGAACGCGGACCCCGGTTGACGGCGTGCTTGGCTGGCACGATTAAACTCGCTGCCCCAGAAATCGAAGCCACCTGCGAGTGCCAAAATTTGCCCATTATTCGGATCAATGGCAACAATTGCACCGTTGATTTCGGGCACTTGTCGGAGGAAACAGTTTTGCACAACACCTTCCTCAACCGTTTCATCTTTCTTTTCGGCCAGCACCACAAAGCCCGATTTAACAAGACGGTTGGTGTGGGAGGGTGTTGAGCCTCCGCGCGCCCAGGCCATATTCTTGGCCGAAATCGAACAGAGACTGCCGTCGTCAAGAAGAACGGCAGCCGATCTTTTCCCTGGGTCGGTGACAAGAGCTAAGTGCCAACCTGTTGTTCCTTTAGGCTTCTCGATTGATTGGAGCAGGTCGACACGTTGTTCCGTCGATAGGGCAACCCAGTTTTCAGTGGTCAGTTTTTCGACGGGCCCTTTCCAACGTTTGCGGCTATTCCAAACCATCAATCCTTTGCGCAGACTATTTTCTGCCGCCTTCTGGAGTTCTGAATCAAGGCTAACTGAAATTGTGAGACCGTCTCTCATCAAACGGTCAGAGCCAATCAAATCCATTGCGTCTCGACGGACCTGATCGAGATAATAGTTATCGACAGCTGGGCGGGGTTCCACCTCGGCAACAATGTCAATTTCTTTTCTTTTGAGTAACCAAGCCTGGACGGATGGAATGACGCCGGCTTCAACCATTTGATCAATGATCCAGTTGCGCCTGGCCAGCAAACGCTTTTGACCGGACTTCTTTGACATGGCACTCGGGGCTTTCGGAAGAGAGGCTAGCAAAGCAATTTCTTCAATGCCTAACTGATCGAGTGGCTTGTTGAAGTAAACTTCAGAGGCACGTTTCACTCCGTAAGCGCCTCTACCAAAGAAAATTTCGTTGAGGTAGAGTTCCAGAATGCGGTCTTTTGAGAGAGCCTGCTCTAACCGTTTGGCGATGAGCAACTCCCTCAACTTTCGTGTCACGGTACGCTGATTGCCAGCATAAACTTGCTTTGACAACTGTTGTGTAATGGTTGAGGCCCCCAACAAGCGTTGATTATGCCGTGTGCGAACCAAATTTTGAACCATCGCCCTGGCGAAGGCAGTAAGGTCGATCCCGTCGTGTTCATAAAACCTAGAGTCCTCGGCAGCGATGAAGGCTTGCTGAAGTTTCTCAGGAATATCGTCCAGGCTCATAAATTCGCGGTCTTCGACATAAAACCGGGTCAAAAGCTCACCATTGCGCGCAACGACATGGCTGGCGACTGGTGGGTGATAACTCGCTATGGATGCCTCTGTCGGCAAATCGCCGAAGATAGAAGTAGCGTAAAAAAGACCGATGAGCCAAGAGTTTATCATATTAGATACGCTTTAAAGAGTTGAACGAAAACAAACTGTTACAGCATAGAGCTGCTGATAATTACGACCGTTGCTTGTCCGGTGTTTGGTTCACTTCGGCGGCGGAAATAGTAGACAGGCTTGCCAGCATAGGAATATTCTGATTGGTGGATTGAGCTGCAGATATTTCTGGCCCCAAGATCATAGCAGATTTGCCCAGAATTGATCATCCACTTGCCGTCAAAAGATTGACCAGATGCAGAAACTGAAAGACTCCCGTCGGTGGAGAAGGTCCCAATCTGGATTTTGCCTGGATCATTCAGGTTTCTGGTCGTCACGGTTTTGCCAACCAACAAAGATCTGATTTCCCCACCGGTTAGTTGTCGGTCAATCTCTCCGACCACTGAAAGGTCCAGCGTTGTTGCTACTTTTGTTGTGGGTGCGCTAGGGCCGCCACATGCGGTGACGACCAAGCCCATTAAGCCCAAAATAGCCGATGTTTTGAACCAGTTCGCAAATGTTCTGATCATTGGATTGCCTCTCTGCCGTCTTGGACGGATCCCTATGTGCCTGTTCTGGTGGGGACTATATCATAGTCCTTCGTTTCTTGAGAACCCACCCTAGCGTGGAGTCATGAAAAGAATATGGCAAAGTTGAAGAAATCCTGTTGCAAGGGGCAAGAAAGCCCGCTAATAACACGCCGCACAGACAAGGTCAGTTTGGCTGACACTCAATGTCTCATGCCCCGTGCCCGGGTAGCTCAGTTGGTAGAGCAGCGGATTGAAAATCCGCGTGTCGGTGGTTCAAATCCGCCCCCGGGCACCATCCTCTTTTGGTATAAACCGGTCACATGGGTTACAGGTTTTACTTAGCACATAGGTAACACTTTTGCTTCAAACGGATTTTTGATTGGCTCTAGCCTCCCCGTTTGATGATCGAAGTACCCCAAATCATATTTCATGAAGCTGACGAGCCAAATATTGTCTTCGACTTGTTTGATTCCGACTTTGTGCCCAGCGAAGACCTGAGAGAAATTGACTTTCATTGATTTGTAACAAATCCTGCCACATGAAGTGACTGTGATGGTCTTGTCATGGAATGGGTACTCCAGGTCTGGGAGGCCGACGTAGCGTCTCCTTGACGGTTGAAAAAGTCGCCTGGGCACTTCATGTTGATCGCCTGATGGGGCCTTTGATTGTTGAACACATCAATGAAGCGATCAAAACGATCTTGTTGTTGTAGGAAGTTGGGTGCGGCCGGTCTGGTTGTTTCTTCCTTCAACGTGCGATGCATGCGTTCATGACGACCATTTTGCTGCGGATTACCTGGTTTGATGCGTTCAATGGCGATGCCGAGCCTTAACCACCAGACAGAAAGACGGCTTAGATTGAACAGTGCATTGGGACTGGCAAAAGGGACGCCGTTATCCGTTCTAATGGCTGTTGGCACCCCAAAGTCCTTGAAAGCCTGCTCAAAGACCGCAAAAGCGTAGATTTCTTTGGTGGTTTGCAGGCCTTCACAACGAATCAGGTATCTGCTGGCGTAGTCCGTAATAGTTAATGGATAGCAGTATCGCCTGTCCGACAGCATGAATTCACCTTTATAATCGGCACACCACAACCCGTTGGGATGATTGGGTGAGGTGAGAGAGGTGCCTTCACGTTTGAGGCGTTGTCGTCTGGACTTTCGTTTGACCATATTATTGCGATCCAATACAGCATGAACCGTAGAAACGGCGGGGCAATGAATGTCCGGATGGAGCCGGTGCAACCGTTCCCTGATCTTGGCGGCACCCCATGTGGGGTGTTCCTTCTTTAACCGGACAATCTCTGTCTCTATCTGAACCGGCAATTGGTTGGCCTGACGATAAGGCCGTCGGTTGCGATCGTTTAAACCTTCAAGGCCACAGTCACGGTAGCGGCCAAGGATCTTGTAGCCTGTCTTCCGGGAAATGTTGAATTCCCGACACAGAGACGACATTGTCTCGCCTTCTAGAAGGCGAGACACAAAACGCATGCGCTCATCCATAATATTACACTCCTTCCAAGGCATTTGAGCGCTCCTCAAATGCCAAAAGTGTAACCTATGTCTCCGGTATGAACTGTTACCTATGTCTCGGGTAGTTCAACAAACATCAAACGGCTTGTGCGCCTTGATGTGGCATCAATCCCAATCGTTCCTGTCTGACTTTAGAGGGAGGAGTCCGTCCAGAAAGCAGCAAACTCACTCTAACGGTGGTGAGGCCCGGAAATATTACCGATAAAAGCCGTAAATCCCACGCCTCAGCCCATTTGCCGACAAGGCCCTTGTAGAAGAGCCGTCATCAAGGCATCGAGCACCAAGTCAGTTTGCATCCGCGAGTTCATTTTAGGTATTCATCCTTTCAGCCTGCTCGATAACCAGACGCATGAAAGCGTCAATGACTTTGGACTTAGGTTGCAGTCGTGATTTCATCAACCAGACATTAAGGTGGAGAGCTGGCTCTAAGGGTCTGAACTCGATTTTGTCGTTGGTGTATTCTTTAGCAAAAAGTGCATCGACCATTGTTAATCCAATACCCTGCTCGACCATCCTCATGCGGGTATAGGACAGTGAAGCCTCACCTCTTTCGATTGGGCGGGAATCTTCCGCTAAAAAAAACTCCTCGATCTGCTCTCGTGAGCGATCCAGCATACTGGCGGTTATAAAATCTTGCTGATGGAAGTCCTTTGGTCGCAATCGTGACTTAGCCGCAAGGGGATGTCCCTTTTTCATTGAGGCCATCAGTTCGACGTCAAACAGCTTGCGGCATTCGACATTGGGATCGTCTACCGATAGAAGGCCAATGGCAAAATCCAGCTGTCGTTGGGAGACTAGCTCAACAAGAGCCTGTGAATTCCTCGTGTGAATACTCGCTGTCACGGCTGGGTGGGACAACATGAAGGTTGAGACGACTTCAGGCACGAAATCTCGGGAAAGTTGTGGGGTGGTGCCGACCGTCAGGCTCCCATGACGCATCTCACGAAGGTTACTGGCCCGGGTTTCGAGCTGACGAAGACTAATCAGTGAGGATTCTGCTTGCTCCGCTATCAGCCGTCCTTCCTCTGTCGGATAGAGCCTGCCATTCATGCGTTCGACAAGTTGAAAACCGAAATGTTCTTCCAGTCTTTTCAACATCTTACTGGCATTCGGCTGGGTTGTGTGCATGACCTTTGCCGTCTCTGACACAGACCTAGTGCGGATCAAGTTATGTAAGAATTCTAGATCTCGAGTATGCATTGATATTCCAAATATTCATAGATCGATGAATTATTTCAATTTGGAGAATACCCTGCATTTCGATAGGCTGTCTAGCGTACGACAATGAAATTATGCAGATTGCGTCTGGCAAAATATCTGCTTGCGCGGTTTGACTGGGAGATAAAAATGATCAATGACACAATCAATCGCAGGACGTTTCTTCAAGGCACGGCTGCCACTGGCGCTGCATTAGCAGCGACTACGGCGATCCCCGCTTTTGCGTCAGCAGGACAACCTGTTGAAAGCATGTCCGTGCTAACGGCAAACGCAAGTTTTGACCCGGTTCGCCCGGAAATGGGCCGACTTATAACTCAAGCGGCGAAAGGGATCGGCTGGGATATTAAACTGGCTGCGGAAGACTATAACCTAGGGATCGGTAAGGTTTTCAAGGAACAGGATTTTGATATGTTCATCGTCCGCTGGACCGGGCGGGCAAACCGGATCGATCCTGAAACATTCATTCGGATGCAACACCACAAGGATGGCGCTTACAACAAATGGGGCTATGACAATCCGCGCATCAATGAGCTTGGTGACGCTCAGCAAGTGGCCATGGTTGCCGAAGAGCGCCAAGCCCTCGTGCATGAGGCCCAAGCGCTTTTGCACGAAGATGCAGTGCGTAGCCCGATTGTCTATCCTTCAATGACTAATGCATATCGTGAAGATCGCCTGGATGGCCTTGTCCCAATGCTTGGTGAAGGCATCGGCAGTTTCTGGACAGATATCAATGTTAGCGTGAAGCATGGCGACGGTTATGTGCGTACTGGCCAGACCTCTCCATTGAAAAATTTGAATCCAGTATCTGCGACTGACTCAAATGAATTTAAGGAGCTTCGGATGATCTATGATCGTCTGGCTCAGGTCGACCCAAGCGGCAAAGTCGTTCCTTGGGCGGCAACTTCGATTGATATCGTCGATAACACAACGGTTGATATCGTGCTGCGTGAAGGAATGAAGTTCCATGATGGAATGCCGGTCACCGTGGATGACGTAATCTTCACCTTTGACTATTGTACCAAGTGGAAGGCACCCTTCTTCATCTCATCGCTTGAGAAGTTCGAGAGCGTCACCAAAACTGGTGCTAATTCCCTACGCATCAAACTCAGCGCACCTCATGCGCCACTGATGATTAACTTTTTCTGCTCGATATTCATTCTGCCACAGCACATCTGGAAGGATATTCCGGAGAAGGCCAATGTGGACGACGTGTTGAACTTTGCTAATGAGAATCCTATTGGATCTGGGCCGTTCAGCTTCGACTACTGGGATCGTGGCAAGGAATTGAAGGTCAGCGCAAATCCTGATCACTTCAGCCCGCCGAAATGTGCTGGCATTATCCGCGTCACCTATGGCAGTCACGACGCTATGGCAGCAGCCATTGAGGCTGGCGAATGTGATCGGACGCGTTACATCCTCAAGCCAGCACTGGTGGAGGATCTCAACAAGATCGATGGTATCGTTGGGGCAGGCTATGCAAGTCACGGTTTCTATGATCTGGGCTACAACGTGCGTCGTGGCCCACTCGCTGACCCGGCTTTCCGTAGGGCGATGGACATGATCATTCCGCGCGATGTGATTCGTGACGTAGTGATGTCAGGTTTTGCAGAAAACGGCGGTTCGGTTATCGCGCCCGCCAACGAATTCTGGCACAACAGCGCAGTGAAATCACGTCCAACCAACGTGAAAGCAGCGCGCGATGTCCTGGCTGGCGCTGGTTATAGCTGGGATGGCAACGGGACATTGCTCTATCCGGCTTAACCTGACCGACACAACCTAATTGTTCAATGCTGTTGTTTAAGCCGCCAGGCCTTTTAGTGCCTGGCGGAACGTCATGACTTTGTCTGGAACTGCCCCATGTTAGACTACATCATTCGCCGGTTCGTCTACACTCTGATCACTATCGTCGCCGTAGCGACAATCCTTTTCATACTATTCCGGATGCTGCCGGGTGAACCGACGATGCAAGTGATCAGTCCAGCGATGGATCCCGCAGTTCAGGAGCGGATGAAGAAAGCTTTCGGGTTAAATGAGCCGATTTGGAAGCAATACTTCATCTACATGAAAAATCTGATCACCCTGGAATGGGGCAGATCATTCGTATCTGCTCAGGAAGTCACCTCCATTTTGTCTTACAGATTCTGGAATACCATCCTTTTGATGGCCGCCGGCATGTGTATGACGCTTGTTCTAGGTATCGGTATGGGAATTATTATGGCTTGGCGCCGCAATGGTGCTGTCGATCTGATAGGTACTGTCGTTGGTCTGATCTTTCAGGCAGCGCCTCCGTTCATTACCGGCCTACTGCTGCTTATGATTCTTAGTTACAACATGGGGTTCTTTCCAACCGGAGGTATGTACGCTCCGGGAAATCGGCCAGACGGTCTTTTTGACCTGCTCACAACAGCTGATTTTTGGCACCGTCTTGTTTTGCCCACATTGACCGTGGGTATGTACTACATCTCAACACCGATGCTGATCATGCGGGATAGCATGTTAGAAGTTCTTGGATCAGACTATATCGAACTGGCCCGCGCAAAGGGGTTGAAATCAAGAGTGATCATGATCCGCCATGCAGCCCGCAATGCGCTTCTGGGTGTGGTTACTATCGCTGGTATTATGATCGGCTTTGCAGTGGGTGGTCAGGTGGTTGTTGAATCGCTCTTTTCCTGGCCTGGCATGGGGCAGCTGATGGTTGAAAGCGCGGCTCAACATGATTATCCGGTCGCGCAGGGTACCTTCCTTATGTTGGCGATCTTGGTGATTTCGCTGAATTTCCTAACAGATGTTCTCTATTCATATCTTGACCCAAGGATCAAGATCACAGCCAAGGGGTTGAGTTGATGGCAGATGGTCTCAATATTGCGCAAGTGGAATGCTGGCCTATTAAGATCCCACTGGCACGCTCCTATCATCTTTCTGCGGTGCTTGGTACGCTCACTCATTCACAAGCCGCCATTGTCCGGCTGACACTGGAAGATGGGACCGTTGGCTGGGGTGAATGTGATCCGCACGCTGAGTTTGATGGCTACACGCTGGAAAAGGCATGTCAAACTGTTGCAGAGCGTGCATCAGCAATGATTGGTTTGAGCGTTGCTGACTGGGTTGAGAATGCGCGTGGGCGCGCTTTTCACGGTACGCCCGCCGCCGCAATCGACGTGGCCTGTTACGATGCTTTAGGCCAAGCGCGGAGGGTGCCCGTCTGGCAGTTGCTGGGCAAGCGTGTACATGATGGGGTTGATGTTCTTTGGCCGACATCCAGCGGGACGGCAGAGGAAGATTTGGAAATCATCCAAGAACGCCATCCACAGGGCTTTCGCACCTATATGCTCAAGATGGGTAGCCGTCCTATCGAGGACGATATTGCGCGGACGCATGAGGTGTTCCGGGCTCTCCCTGACGGCGTGCAAATAATGGTTGATGCCAATCAAGGCTGGAACCGGGATCAGGCAAAGGCCTATGCCAAAGGTTGTGATGGATTGCCGGTTGTTCTGATCGAGCAGCCTTTGGCGGCCGAAGACCTGGAGGGAATGAACACTCTATGTGGGGAGACGCCTCTGGCGATTTCCGTGGATGAAGCTTTGTTAACACCTCAAGATGCTGACGAAATAATCGGGCATGATGCAGCAGACGTTTTCTCTATCAAGATATCCAAGCATGGTGGGCTTGCAAACAGTCTTCTGATCTCAGGCGCGGTCCAAAAGGCTGGCAAGCTGGTTCTTATGAATTCAATGATTGAATTGGGAATCACTCAGGCGGCGTCATTGCATCTGGGCGTTACCTTGCCTCACCTCATGCCTTGTGGACATGCCTATATGTCAACTTTGCGGATGGCGGATGATATCACTGATTTTTCTGATTGGGTGCAGAATGGTTATGCCACGATTCCTGATCGCCCGGGACTGGGGGTCAAGGTTTCATTAGATAAGATCAGTCAGTATCAAGTGGGAGAAGCTCATGTCGTCTAGCCGAACTTCTCAGCGATTCAGGAAACTGCGCTTGGCGCTTCGCGAGCATTATCGGATCATCAATTCGAATAAGCTAAGTCAGTTCGGTTTTTGGGTGATTATTTTGTTCACGCTGGTCGCGATCTTCGCGCCGTGGATTGCGCCTCATGATCCCTGGGAAATGACCTATGACAGCAATGGTAATTTTGCATCACTTCGTCCGCCTTCATGGGAGTTTCCGATGGGGACCACACATCTAGGCTACGATTTGTTTTCGCAGCTCATTTTGGCGACCCGGACGACACTGTTGATAGGAGTCGTATCCGGCTTCATCTCAATCGTGATTGGCGCAAATGTTGGCCTCATTGCCGGGTACTATGGTGGTAAAATTGATGAAGTCTTGATGCGGATCACCGACATTCTTTATGGTATGCCCTTTCTGCCGTTCATCATTGTCCTAATTGCCCTGTTTGGCCGTCAATTGGAGTTTATCATCCTGGCGATTGTTCTGATCATTTGGCGCACTTCTGCCAGGGTGATCCGGGCGCAGGCTATGTCCATCAAACAACGTCAATACATCCAAATGGCTAAAGCGCGTGGCGCCTCAGATTTGCGCATTATCTACCGTCACATTTTGCCGAACGTACTGCCTTTGTTGCTGCTCTACGCTGCATTCAATATTGCTTGGTCGATAATCACTGAAGCATCAGCAAGCTTTTTGGGTTTTGGCGACGGAGAAACTGTTAGCTGGGGCGGCATGCTGTATGAACTTTGGCTGTCGGGCAAAACCCGGGTTGCTTGGTGGTGGTTTGCCTCACCGTCGGTTTGTATCATTTTGTTGGTGACGTCGCTGGTCTTTGTCTCCAGAGCTTACGAAGAAGTTGCTAATCCGCGACTGCGTAAGAGGTAAGGTCATGACTGAAATAAACAAAGACCCATTGCTTTCCGTTCGCAATCTCGGCGTTGTCTATGAAACCTCTCAAGGTCCTGTTCATGCGGTGACTGATGTCAGCTTTGATGTCCAGGAAAACGAAGTCTTCGGGATAGCAGGAGAATCGGGATGCGGTAAATCGACCCTAATCAAAGCGCTTTTGCGGTTATTGCCTGATAATGGCGTAGCGACAGCTGATCGTTGCGACTATCGCGGCAGTGCTTTGATGAAGATGGAGGGTGAAGCTTTCCGCAAGGAAATCCTTTGGCAAGAAATATCAATGGTCCCACAAAGCGCTATGGCCTCTTTCAATCCAGTCTACCGGGTTGGGGATCAGGTTGTTGAGTCGATCCAGACTCACCGCAAAGCCAGTCGCGCCGAGGCATTGGAACGGGCATCAGAGCTGTTTGATGTGGTAGGGTTAGAGCCTGGTCTGCTCAAAAGTTACCCTCACGAATTCTCTGGTGGCATGAGGCAACGTGCTATGATCGCCATGGCACTTTCCCTCGACCCTGGGCTGATCATCATGGATGAGCCGACCACTGGTCTTGATGTGCTTGTGCAGGAACGAATTCTGCGGCGTATCCGTGAAATCAGAGCTGAACTAAAAAGCTCAATCATTCTCATAACTCATGACATTGCCGTGATTGCGGAAATGAGTGATCGCATTGCTATTATGTATGGCGGCGAGATCATGGAGCAAGCCAGCACCATCGAACTGTTCGAAAATCCGCATCATCCTTATACGCTGGGTCTTAAAAATGCCTTTCCATCCATTACGACGATGGGAACCGAACTGATTTCGATCCCTGGTTCACCACCGACCTTAATCGGGCCTGTACAAAGTTGTCCTTTCGCTCCTCGTTGCCCTTTCGATGACGCGGCTTGCCATGCGGCGAACCCAGCAGCGACTGAAATTGCCGCTGGACATGTGGTGCGTTGCGTTAACTATGAAAACAGTGCGCAATTCCGCAGCCTTGCCAAGGAGAAATCAACGTGGTTGTCCTAGAACTTGATCGGCTGAGTTGCCATTTTGAACTGACCCCCGGCTTCGTTGATCGAGTTATCAAACGCAAGCCACCCAGTTATATTAAGGCGGTTGAGCGGTTGAGCATCGCAATTGGAGAGAAAGAAATCCTGGGCATTGCTGGTGAATCCGGCTGCGGTAAGTCGACAACCTGTTCAATGGTTTCAGGACTGCTCGATCCAACCGAGGGGGACATTAGATTCCGGGGTAAGTCTATTCTTGGCCTTAGAGGAGATGCAATCAAGGATTACAGGCGCTCGGTCCAGATGATCTTTCAGGACCCTTACGAGTCACTTAACCCCCGGTTTAGGACTGTTGATATTGTAGCTGAAGGGCCTCGAGCCTTAGAGCTTTGGGATGCCAACGAAATCGAGCAGCGTTCATTGGCTATGCTGGACGCGGTCGGTCTACCTTCGGGCAAATATGCTGAGCGCTTCCCTCACGAGCTTTCGGGTGGTGAACGCCAACGGGTGGGAATTGCCAGTGCGTTGGTGATGGAGCCAGAGGTGATCATCGCAGATGAGCCGCTTTCAATGCTCGATGTATCGATCCGCGCGGGCATTCTTGACCTCCTACGAGAGATGCAGGCTGAGCGCGGGTTTTCATCGCTCTACGTCAGTCACGATCTATCAATACTTGGTAACGTTGCTGACCGCTTGTTGATTATGTATTTGGGGCAGGCAATGGAAATTGGACCGGCGGAAGAGGTTATTCGTAACCCAAAGCACCCCTATACCAGAGCATTGATTGGGGCAGTTCCGATTCCTGATCCACGATCACGTAGGGCAATTCCAAATATCCGTGGTGATATTTCAAAGCCGATTGACCCACCACCCGGCTGTCGTTTTGCGCCACGCTGTCCCTATGCTGATGCGTCCTGCTCTAACACTTTTATTGAGATGGAAACTGGGGCTGGAACCTTACATCAAGCGGCTTGCCATCGGTTGGCTGAGATAGACAATGCTGGATCATGATGTTGCCATTGTCGGCGGTGGACTTTTAGGCTCTGCCTTTGGTTGGGGCTTGGCGCGGGCCGGCCAAAAGACGATTGTTTTTGACGAAGGCGACACCGCAATTCGAACAGCGCGCGGCAATTTTGGTCTGGTTTGGGTGCAAAGTAAGGGGCAGACGATGCCTGACTATGCTGCCTGGTCATTACAAGCGAGTCAACTATGGCCGGACTTTGCAGACGAACTAAAAGACAGCACCGGCATCGATATCCACTACGTTAGAGAAGGCTACAACATTGCAGCGAGCGAGGTCGAACTCGAGCAAGCGATTGCCGGACAGGAACGAATAAAAGCCGGTATGGGAGACAGGGCTTATAGTTACGAAGTGATCGACCGAAAGACGCTAAAGTCGGTCGCACCATTGGTGAGTGACACTGTCCCTGGCGCTATCTACACGGGACACGATGGCCACTGCAACCCACTTTTCTTGATGCGTGCACTGCATCAGGACATGCAGACTAAGGGGGGTGACTATCGCCCGAATACTCCGATTGATGCTATCCGACCGGCTCCAGGCGGTGGTTTTGATCTCTTTAGTGGATGTGGTCGTCTACTGGCCTCCGCTGAACGCGTTATCGTTGCTGCTGGACATGGATCGGGTGAGTTAGTCCGCGACTACGGAATTGACCTACCAGTTCATGCTGACCAGGGGCAGGTTCTCGTTACCGAAAAAGTGAGCGAGGTGTTTTCATTCGCCACTGGAACTGTGCGTCAGACGGATAATGGCTCCTTCCTTCTGGGTGCCTCCAGCAAAGAAATCGGACTTGATACCCGAACTGATTTGCCAACGCTGGCTGAAATTGTTCGCTATTGCCTCTCCATTTTCCCATTCCTTGGCAATCTCCGCTTACAACGCGCCTGGGGTGCACTGCGCGTGATGACGCCAGATGGTTGTCCGATTTACCAGCAATCTGATAGCTATCCTGGGCTGTTCTCCTTTGCCTGCCACAGCGGGGTGACCCTGGCTTCTGTTCACGCGCTTATGGTTACCAAATGGATATTGGACGGACAAATTCCCTCTGAGTTCGATGTGTTTCACCCGAGGCGATTCCATGTTTAAGCGTGCCAGGAATATCCAGAGCAAAGTGTCCATCCTGTTCGACGGACAGCCCATTGCTGCGGAGGAGGGGGAGACAGTTGCGGCAGCGCTTTTCGCAGCCGGTATCTTAAGTTTTCGCCAGGCTCCAGAAGACGACAGTCCCCGTGGCCCTTACTGTATGATCGGCAATTGCTTTGAATGCTTGATCGAAATCGAAGGGTTGGGAGGGCGGCAAGCCTGCCAGACGCGAGTACGCGATGGCATGGTGATCGCGCGCCATCGAGGTCTCGCGACGGTGGAGGCCGGATCATGACAGCGGATGTGGTCATCATCGGTGCAGGTCCTGCAGGGCTGAGCCTCGCTATCGGGCTTGCCCAATTAGGCGTTTGCGTCGAAATCATCGACGAAGGTCAAACAGCGGGCGGTCAGGTTTACCGCGCTGTCAGCCGGAACAGCAGTAATAAGCAGTTGTTGGACTGGCTTGGCCTGGACTATGCCAAGGGTGCTGCCGTGGTCAGCGATGCACAAAAGCTTGATCGTATATCATGGCGGATGGCAACTTCGGTTTGGGACATTCGGTGCGAAGACGAAGGAATTGAGCTTGGACTGGTGGTGGATGGCAAGGTGTCTGTTGTGAAATCCAACCACGTCGTTCTAGCGACTGGTGCAATGGAGCGTCCGACGCCCTTTCCAGGTTGGACCTTGCCCGGTGTCGTCAGCATGGGTGCTGCGCAGACATTGCTCAAAGATGCCGGTCTGTTGCCCGAAGACGGGGTTGTTCTGGCTGGACAAGGGCCGCTGCTCTATCTGTTCGCCTCCCAGATTCTTGCCGCTGGGGTGAGACCAAAGGCAGTGTTAGATTTTGCCCCTAAATGGGTTGCTCCGAAAAACCTGCCACTCCTCGCCAGAGCCCTGATAAGCTCAGGAAAAATGATTGCTAAGGGCTTGCATCTGCGTAACCAGATTTCGGCGGCAGGGGTTGAACATCTCTTTAATGTCAAACGGATTGAGGCATTTGGTGACGACTCACTCAACAGGGTTCGCTACCTCCACCGGGGCGTTGAGAAAGAGGTCGAAACCAAGTTGCTGCTTGTGCATGACGGTGTGATTGCGAACACTCACATAACGACTGCAGCTGGTTGTGCACATAATTGGGATAAACAGCAGGCTGCTTGGATTCCAAGGCGCAACACCCTTGGGCAGACGAGTTGCAAGAATCTCTGGATGCTAGGAGATGGGGCTGGCATCGCCGGGGCGGACGCCGCGGTGCTACAAGGGCGGATTATGGCACGCGCAATTGCCATGAAGCTTGATCTGTCGCCCCCTTACGGTGAGCATCAAAACCGTGCCGATCTTCAGGCGCTTAGCCGCATAACGATCTTGCGGCGTTTCCTTGACCGGCAATATGCGCCGGTTGCGGCTTTTTCAAATCCCCCCGATGAGACGATGATTTGCCGTTGTGAGGCGATCAAGGCGGTTGAAATTCGCACTCTCGCCCGTTCCGGCTGTATGGGGCCTAATCAATTGCGGGCCTTTTCCCGCGCCGGGATGGGACCCTGTATGGGACGGCAATGTGGTGGTGCCATCAGCAGGATTATGGCTGCAGAGACAGGGCAAGACATCGCTGATATAGGGCACTTCAGCATACGCACTCCGTTGAAACCAGTGACACTGGCAGAGGTTGCAAGTCTCCACAAAGTCGAGCCGTGAGAAAGGATTAACAGGGAGGAAGGTAACATCGGCAAAAGTCCGGGTAATTTTTTTCCGTAGAGAGATTCACAAGGGGCACGAATTGTGCGAATCTCTTCGTTGATGACACAATTGCTTGCTCCTATTGATGATCTGGATATTGAAGAGTTAAAGAAGCTGCTG